>JAVZZP010000001.1:73421-279750 GCA_038885615.1 Candidatus Pacearchaeota archaeon | reverse complement strand
CTCCGAAGGAAAAACCTAAAAAAACTAGCACAAATAGGCTAAATAATAACACTTTTGAAAAAACCACTCTCTTTTTCATAAAAAAATAAAGAAAAAAAGGTTTAAAAAGGTTTTTTGTTATAAGATTAAATGGGAAAAAGATTATGTGTGATAATCTTCTTATTTTTTCTGGTTTTTTTTATAAAGGTTTCTGCACAAGAAAAGAATCTAACTGAAAAAGAACAAACAATGATGTGCCTAGAAAATTCTGAAGTAATTATGCAAAGACTAGAAAAAGATGGCTTTTCAATAACAAGAGTAAATGATACTCTAAAAGAAGCAAAATTGCTTTTTATTGTGCAAGAAGAGATTGAAAAAAAAGGACTAAAACCAGACTATAAAAAAATTCTATCTTACTGCGAAGAAATAAAGAAAATAGAAAAATTGGCTTATGAAAAAAAAGACCAAATAAAGGCCCTAATAAAATTTTATGAAGAATATGGGGAAAGTGTTTCATCGCCGGAAATTAAACAACTTTTTTCAGAAATAAACAAAGAAATGAAAAATGAAAGATATGAGTTCATAGAAGAGTTAATAGAAAAGACCTATAATGCAATAACTAACGAACAAGCAAAGAGAACTCTACTTGCAACATACTATTCAGCTACTACCAAAGGAATGAAAAGTTTTTTACAAAGAAGATGGAAAGAAATCTCATTAGCAATAGTTGTTATGTTATTTGTGTCAATTACTTTCCATAAACCAATAAGAAGATACGTTATAAAGCAGAAAATAAACTATTTAAAAATGCGAAGAGAAAAAATAAAAGAAATGATAACAAAAATACAAGATAGTTATTTCAACAAAGGGAAAATATCTCAACTAGATTTTGAAATAAAAAACAAGAGATTTGCAGAGTCTATAAGGGACATAAATAGACAAATATCTCTTTTAGAAGAACAATTAAAAAAAGTTGAGAGAAAAAATGCAACTCAAAATACTAAAGACAAAAAGAGATAAGGAAGAATTTTTAGAAAATGACTTAATTGATAGACTAATAAGAATAGAACAAAAAACATCCGCAAAATTTGGGAAATTTTTAAATTACAATGAAACATACTGTTATAAAAACTTAAAACCTGAAAACAAGGAAAGATATGAAAAATTTTTAAGAACTAAAAAAAAGAAAAAATTTGCTTTTGCTTCTATTTTTTTGATTTCTCTTTGTGGTATTTTTTTTATTTCGAATAATATGACTGGAAGAGTTATCTCAGAAAAAACCGGAGAAAACAATTTTTATTTAATACAAATAATTTTTATATGTTTTATCTTCGGAATATTTTTCCTAGCAAATTTTTTAATTAAAAGAAAAAGGAAAAAAAGAATAAATTCCCTATTTTCTCACTTAGAAAAAATAAAAAGAAAAGTTTATAAATGAGAGGTAATAAAAAAAAATATGAAAAAAGAGGTTAAAAAGAGAAGAGAGTTTTTAAAAACAAATATATCTGGGTTAGATTCCTTATTGGGTGATGGGATACCTGAAGGAAGCTCTGTTTTAATTGAAGGTGGTCCTGGAAATGGAAAAACAATTTTGTGCTTAAGTTTAATAAGAAGTTTTTGCAATCAGGGAAAGAAAGTTTTGTTTATGAGTTTTGAAGAACCTGAGTATAGATTAAGAGAACATCTTGAAATGTTTGGGATTGATTCAGAAGAACTAGAAAAAAAAGGTCTTCTTTACCTAAAAAGATTTAATGCATTGGATATTGCAAGAAGTGTTGAGGCCTTGCTCTCAGAAGCAAAAAAAGAACTGTTGATAGAAGTTCAACCTGTTTTAATTCCTCAGAACTTTGAACCGGACGTTGTTTTAATTGACTCCTTATCTTCTATTTCAAGTGCTTTCTCTGGAGAAAGTTCAAGATTCAGAATTTACATGGAACAACTATTTAGGTATTTAGAAGCTCATAAAATAACTTCTTTCTTAATAAGAGAGGTATCAAACCCTACACATATCGGCCTAAATTTTGTTGAACAGGGAGAGGCCGTTTCTTTTTTATCTGACGGAATTATCGTTCTCTACAATGTTTTCTACAAAAATGGTTCAGAAAGAGAAAGAGCCATAGAAGTTTTAAAATTGAGAGGTTCTGATATAAAAAGAAAAATAGTTAAATTTGATATCTTGCCTAAAAGAGGAGTAGTTGTTTATCCTGATAAAGTGTTAAAAGGCGATTATACTCTTACTTAAGAATAATTTAATCTCTTCGGATATATACCAAAGCAGTTCTTAATATTTTCGTAAAAATAGGCAAAAGTAGGTCTATCAAGAGGTGTTTATTTAGTTTTACTAATTACAAAAGCAACAACTCCTGCAACAACAAAAAGCAAAATCATTCCAAACCAATCTGTTTGTACCCATGCCCTAACTTTTGCCCAATCTATAACCCAATTAAAAATTCTTGCGGCAGACAAGAGAAAAGCAAAAACAAGGACACCAACAATTATAAAATTTATTGTTTTATTTCCAGTAAGTGTTTTTAAGTAGTCATCCCCAACAAATCCTAAAAAAACTAAAATAAAAACAACACAAATTAAAAAGACAGCGAACCAAGCTGCATTAAATCTAACAAAATCAACAAGTTTTGTATTAACAATAAAAAAAGATGCTAAAATCAAAGAAATAAAAAGAGCTACTGCATTATTGTCTAAAATCTTAGATTTTTTTATAACCGCATAAACAATAATAAAAACTAACAAAAAAGAGAATATAGGCAAAAAATAATTTATACTGCTAATTTGTGCCTCCATTTTTTATCCCCCTTATTCTTTTTTACCTCCACCCCCAACAACAAAAGATATTCCAACAATAATTATTATTAAAATTAATATTAAAGGAAAAAACTCTGAGAGAAAACCAAAACCAAAATTACCAAAACCTCCTAAATTACCCCATTCAGATAAAGCCCATATCAATACAACAAGTCCAACAACAATGCCGATCCACTTTAAACTACCAAAATTAGAATCCTCTTTATTTCCAGAATAAAAAAAACCGATCATTATCATTAAAACCAGAAATACTGCAAGACCAACACCAAATTTCGGGAAAATTATAGAAAAAAACTTTGGCACAACATCAAATAAAAGAGAAATTCCTCCTATAGCCAAGGCGATTATTGCATTGATTCCTCTTGCCTTATTTTCATCGCCAAGAATTTTTGTTTTTTGCAACAAACCAAAAACAATCGCAAACACAAACATAAAAGGCAAAACATAAGAAAACACTCCCAACTGATTCATCTGATTCAAGAATTCTGTTATAGTGTAAGCCATAAAAAAAATAAAAAAACCTTATTTAAATATTTTATGCTTATTCCCCTTTTGAACTAAAAATAACATAAACAACAGCCACAACAACTAAAACAATAATAATAGTTGAAGAAATAGTCTGATTATTCAGAAAAGAAAATGACTTCATCTTTTCAATAACTCCTGTTGCCCATAAAATAAGCCCTACCATAAAAACACAAATAATTCCAACAATGGCCCATTTTATTTTTGGACTAATAGAAGAAAAATCCCCTTGTACAAAACCAACGAGCAAAAAAAACAACAGAATTATCGTCATAGCAACAGCAACCCATGGAACTATCTTTTGGACAACTTGCGAAACAGAAGAGAAACTTACAAAAATAAAAGCAATCACTAAAGCAACCAATGAGTTTATCTGATGAACTTTATCGCCAAGAATTTTTGTTTTTTGAAGAATTGCAAAAGTAACAACATAAACTAAAACAAATAAAAGAGCATGCTGTAAAAGAGGAATGCTTGACAAATCCATATTTCATTAAAGAAAAAAGAGTTTATAAATTTAATTGGTATTTTGCTATAAGGCATAAAAAATTCTTGCCAACTCTTTGGATGATAAAAAAATACCTTCAAATATAAATGAAGACAAATAATTCAGTCAACCAGTATAAAAAATTAATCTAAACTCTCAATATTTGATTCTTCTATCTCTTCCTCTAAAGAAACATCTTCATCCCTTATAGGAATTGCCTCTTTGCTTATAACAACAACATCTCCAACAGACTTAATAAAATTCTGGGGAATAATCAAACCTCTTGCACCCCCCAATGTTTGGCTTATTTTTGAATTTCTAGAAACAACGACCCTCCAACCATCAACTTTATTATCTAATAAATTTAATTCCTCCACTACACCTATAAAATCCCCACTATCACTATAAACTTTCTTTCCTATAACTTCACTGATTTTTCTTATTTTAAGCATAAAAAAACAAAAAAAACACTATTTAAATATATTTCTATTTTAAAAAGTATAAACAAAAATTTAAAAAAAGAAGAAAACTTTAAATGGTATGGAAAAAAATATAAAAGAATTTTTTATAGTTATACTTGCTTCAGCAGTGTTATCAATCAGTTTTATCTACCCGAAAATAGAAGAGTTTGAAAATTTTCTAACATTCTTCTCTATTTTTTTTATAGTACTAACGGCAAATATCCTAGTAAAAAAAATTGTAGCAAAAAGCCTGGACATAGATATAGAAACAAAATTATGGTCGGTATATTACTTTTGGTTCAGAGAAAAAGACCATCTTAAAAGGCCATTGCCAATGATTTGGCTTCCTTTAAGTTTGAGCATTTTTTCAAGCGGTTTTTTGCAATGGTTCCCTATTTTAGAATTTGAAGAAAAAGCAAGAATAGAAAGGATTGCAAGAAGGCATGAACTATACCGATTCTCTACAGTAACAGAATGGCACTCTGGGCTAATAGCTTTCTGGGGCTTATTCGCAAATATATTGCTGTTTTTTCTAAATTTTATAATTGGCTTTTCTGAATTTGCAAAAATAAGCCTATTTTATTCTATTTGGTTATTGCTTCCTTTAAGCAGATTAGATGGTTCAAAGATCCTCTTCGGAAGCAGAAAGCTATGGGTTTTTTCATGCATTCTCGTTTTGATTTCTTTAGTAGTTTTTAGTTTTTCATTCTAAAATGGAAGAAATAAAAATAAAACCAAGAGAGTATCAACAAAAAATATTTGAAACTTGCAAAGAAAATAATTGTCTTGTTATTTTACCTACGGGAACTGGGAAAACTTTGATTGCTCTAATGCTCGCTGTTGAAAGATTTAAAAGATTTCCAACTGAAAAAATTCTTTTTTTGGCTCCAACTCGACCTTTAATAGAACAACATTTAGAATATTTTAAAAAAAACCTTCCAGAGAACTTCGCAGACATACAATTATTCACTGGAAAAACTCCTTCTAATAAAAGAAAAGAAATATGGCAAACCGCAGAATTTATTTTTTCCACACCGCAATGTATAGCAAACGATTTAAAAAACAACCTATACTCTCTAGAAGGGGTCTCTCTTTTAATTGTTGATGAATGCCATCGCTGCTTAAAGAATTATTCTTATACTTTTATAGCAAACAAATACAAAGAACAAACAAAAAATCAAAGAATTATAGGATTAACTGCTTCGCCTGGCTCAGAAAAACAAAAAATAATTGAAATTTGCAACAACCTAAATATAGAAAAAGTTGAGATAAGAACAAGAGAAAGCTTAGATGTTAAACCCTACTTACAAGAACTAACTTTTGAAAAAATAAAAGTTGATTTTCCTCTGGAATACGAAGAAATTAGGCAATTATTAAAAGAAATTTTTAATGATTGTATAGAAGAATTAAAAAATAGAAAAGTTTTCTATTCTATTCCAACTAAAATTGAGCTAATAAAATGCCAGCAAAGACTTTTCAATTTATTAAAGCAAGAAAAAAATGGCAATTATTTAATGGCTCTTTCTTGTTGTTCTCAGGCAATAAAAATTCAGCATGCACTGGAACTATTAGAAACACAAACTTTTCTTTCTTTTACAAACTATCTTAAAGAACTAAAAAAACAAGCAGACGAAAAAAAATCTCGGGGAGTTCAAAAGTTAGTTAATGACAAAAGATTCATAAAAGCATATACTCTAAGTTTCAACATCGACTTTGAACACCCGAAACTAGAGAAACTTATTGAAATAATAAAAAAAACTATCTCTGAAAATCCGAATGCAAAAATAATTGTATTCTCGCAATTTCGTGACAGCGTAAAAAAGATTTCGGACAGCCTAAATAAAATTGAAGGAATAAAAGCAAAAATTTTTGTCGGCCAAGCAAAAAAAGGCGAAGGAAAAGAACAAACAGGACTAAATCAAAAAGAACAAAAAAAGATTATTGAAGAATTTTCTCGGGGAGAAATAAACTGCTTAGTTGCAACTTCTATCGCCGAAGAAGGCCTAGATATTCCTGAAGTAAATGAGGTCATTTTTTATGAACCTGTTCCATCAGCAATAAGAAAAATCCAAAGAGCTGGAAGAACTGCTCGTTTAATGAAAGGCTCTCTAAAAATTTTAATAACAAGCAACACAAGAGATGTTTCTTTCCATTATGCTTCTCGTTCAAGAGAAAAAAAGATGTATCGCCTTATTGAAGAACTCAAAGAAAACTTCTCTAAAAAAACAGAAGAAGACATAAAATCAAAACAAGAAAAGCTGTTTTAAAAATATTCTTTAAAGGATATAATTCTTTAAAAAGCTAAAAAAGATTTACAAATATGGATGATAAGACAAAAACCAATTCCGATGGGGCAAGGCCAGCTCGTTTATTGTGCTACACCCTCTAAAATTCTTCATAAAAAAGAAAAAATAATGGAATTTGTTTCTAAAAAAGGCTATGCACCGTTTCATCCTTTTCAAGCATTTCCTATAGAATATTTTGAAAACAAAAAAAATATTGAAAGGAAAAAAACTATTGAATATTGTTTAAGAGCAATAAAAATTTGCGATGAATTTTGGCTTTTCGGTCTTTCTGAAGGAACCTTGGTTGAACTGAATTTCGCTAAAAAACTAAAAAAACCAATCAAAATAATTCGTTTATTTGAAGATGATTAAAAAAAGAATAATTATTGTTGGAGCAGGTCCTGCTGGAATTGCTGCTTCTTTGGTTTTGTCTAAAGAACTAAAAGAAAAGGCCGAAATAATTTTGATAGACCAGGGAAAAAGAATTGAAGAGAGAACTCGTGATGCATTTGATAAAAATTTTGGTTTTGGTGGCGTTGGTGCTTATTCCGACGGAAAATTTGTTTTTGAAAATATCTTTGGAAATAGAGAAATTGGAACAAATCTTCACGAATTAATCGGCCAAGAAAAAGAAAAAGAATATCTTATAAAAGCAAAATTGATGTTTAAATTTTTTTATAGAAGAGCTTTCAAAAAAGATCCTGAAGAAATAAGCGAAGAAAGAATAAAAAAAGCCAAAGAAATCCAAAGAATTGCCTCGCAAAATGATATGAACTATATCCTTGCAAGAGATTATCATGTTGGAACCGATAAGCTTCCTTTCTTAATTAAAGAATTTCAAAAAGAAATTGAAAACAACGGCGTAATCTTAAAAACAAATGAAAGAGTGATTGACTTTGAAAAAAACATCTTAATAACAGAAAAACAAAAATACAATTATGATTATTTGTTAATTGCGCCAGGAAGACATGGTTGTTTATGGCTTGATAATTTGCTTAAAAAGAAAAATATAGCACATTCAACAAGACCAATAGACATTGGTTTCAGAATAGAGGTCGATGCTGCTTTGGTTGAACATTTGTCTTCAATAGAAAGAGACATGAAATTAGAATTCAGACACCCGAATGGAGACTTAATAAGAACTTTTTGTTCTTGCCCTTATGGCGTCGTTGTAAAAGAAAGTGCTAAACCTGAATTTAGTGGCGCAAAATTTAATTTAGTAAATGGAATGTCAAATTCAAAAAAACTTTCTGACAATACAAATTTTGCCTTGCTTGTAAGAATGCCGCTAAGGGATGAAGCAAGAAACAATATTTATGGTCAAAAAATTGCAGAAATATATTATGAATCGGGGATAGAGAGACCTGTTTTACAAAGATTAGGTGATTTAAAAATGGGAAGAAGCAGTAAAAAAGAAAAAATGAATGAATGGAGAGTAAAACCAACTCTAAGAGATGTTACTATCGGAGATGTTCGTATAGGCATGCCTGCAAGAATAATGGACGACATTTTGTACGGAATAAAAAAACTGAGTGTTCAGGGATTAATGCACGGACTTGATCAAGATTCAACTTTGCTTTATGGTCCAGAAATAAAATTTCACGGAATAAAAATTCTAACAGATGAATATCTGCAATCAATTTCTTTGCCAGGAATTTATTTTGCTGGCGATGGAACTGGTTTCTCTAGAGGAATTGGCGGGGCCATGGCTTCTGGAATAAGAGCAGCAGAAGGAATTCTAAGAGATTTTAAATAAGCTTAAAAATATTTTATTACTTCTTTTTTTATGAAAGAAATTGAAGACATTTTTTCTAATAAAAAATCAAAAAAAGAGGAAATAAAAACAAA
Source organism: Candidatus Pacearchaeota archaeon (assembly GCA_038885615.1). Taxonomy (GTDB): domain Archaea; phylum Nanobdellota; class Nanobdellia; order Pacearchaeales; family GW2011-AR1; genus CAKZRD01. Next base: position 271,342 of record JAVZZP010000001.1, on the reverse strand, counting down.
AGTTGTTGTTGATAACAGAGAAAGAAACTCTCTTGTTCTTTATCATTTAATTGAAAACAAAATAAAAATTGAACTAAAAAATTTAGATATTGGCGACTACTTAATAAAAGATATCGTGATTGAAAGAAAAACTTTTTCTGATTTTCAGTCAAGCATTATTGACAAAAGATTTCAAAACCAACTGGAAAATTTAAAGAAAATAAAGAGGAAGATTCTTCTTGTTGAAGGTTTTGACGACTATAAAAATTCAAGAATAAACGAAAATGCTTTGCGTGGAGCTTTATTAAGTGTTGCATTAACTTACAATGTTCCTCTAATTTTTACAAAAAACGAGGAAGACAGCGCAAAATTTTTGATTTTAATAGCAAAAAAAGAAGAAAAAAACAAAACAGAACTTTCATTAAGAATGAAAAAAGCAACAAATAGTTTGGAAGAACAAAAGCAATTTATTCTCGAAGGTTTTCCCGGCATCGGCCCAACAAAAGCAAAGGAACTTTTAAAAAATTACAAAAATCTTCTCGCAATTTTTAAGGCAAAAGAAAAAAAACTAGAAAAAATTCTAGATAAAAAAACAATTGAAAAGATGAAGGAGATTTTAGAGGGATAAAAAATAAAAACGCAACTCTTAAAAAATCCTTTTTGCTATAAAAAATATGCGACTAGCAAAAAACAATCTGGTTCTAGTATTATTGTTAGTCGTAGCTCTCTTATAAAGAGGGCCAACTAAAACCTTCTTAACTCTAAAATGGCCCAAAACCTGCCCCAAAGAGTTAGTTATGTATGGATTTCAGATTTGGAAAAAGAAGGGATTCCTTTTGAAAAAATTGATGTTTACAAAAAACCCCTTGTAAAAATTCCTCCCGGAAAACCACATGCTATTGTAAGAGACAACAAAACATTGGACGACATAGGCATTGTTTTTTATGAAAAACCAAAGGGTCTTCCCTATTCAATTTTTGAAGATGCAGTTGAATATATTTTTTTAAGACCATACAACATAACAAGAACAACTAAACCGCGACCATTAATCTTTAAAAACTAAAAACAAGAGAAATTAATATGGAAGAAATCAACTTTAAACAAATAGAAGAAAAATGGCAGAAGAAATGGGAAGAAGAAAAAATTTTTGAAGTAAAAGAAGATTCGTCTAAAAAAAAATTTTATGTTCTAGAAATGTTTCCTTACCCTTCTGCGGCTGGCTTGCATATGGGCCACGCTTTTAATTTTGTCATAGGGGATATTTATGCTCGTTTCAAAAAAATGCAAGGTTTTAATGTTTTGCATCCTATGGGTTTTGATGCTCTCGGTTTGCCAGCTGAAAATGCTGCCATAAAAGAAGGAATTGATCCTGCTGTTTACACTCAAAACTCAATAAAAAATTTCATAAAACAGCAAAAAAAACTCGGCTTAAGTTATGATTGGTCAAGAATGATTGATACTTCTCAACCTGAATATTACAAATGGGACCAATGGATTTTTCTTCAAATGTATAAGAAAGGACTTGTCTATAAAAAAAAGGCTGCTGTAAATTGGTGCCCTTCTTGTCAAACAATAATTGCAAACGAACAAGCCCAAGGTGGAGAATGTGAAAGATGCGGTACTAAAATAGAAATAAAACCAATGGAGCAATGGTTTTTCAAGATAACTAATTATGCAGATAGGCTGCTAGAAGGCCATAGAAATTTAAACTGGCCTGAAAAAACAATTGCGATGCAAAAAAATTGGATTGGAAAAAGCTATGGAACTGAAATTGACTTCGAGATAAACGGAGAAAAATGGCCTATCTTTACAACTCGCCCAGATACTATTTTTGGAGTCACTTTTATGGTTATTTCTGCTCAGCACCCTCGCTTAATGGAGATAGTTACAGAAGAACAAAAAAAAGAGGTAGAAAAATTTTTAGAAAAAGTCGGCTCTGTCTCTGAAAAAGAACTAGAAGAATTAGAAAAAATAGGTGTTTTTACAGGAAGTTATGCGATAAATCCCGCTAACGGAGAAAAAGTTCCCGTATATGCTGGAAATTTCGTAGTTGCAGATTATGGCTGTGGAATGGTAATGGCAGTACCAGCGCACGATCAAAGAGATTTTGAGTTTGCAAAAAAATACAATATTCCAATAAAACAAGTTATTGAAGGAAAAATAACTGAAACTCGTGCTTGGACAGAAAGAGGAAAATTGATTAATTCTGGCCAATTTAATGGGATTGACAGCGAAGAAGCAAAAGAAAAAATAACAAAATGGCTTATTGAAAAAAAAGTTGCTAGAAAAGTTGTTAATTACAAATTAAGAGATTGGTCTGTTGCAAGGCAGAGATATTGGGGCACACCGATCCCATTAATACACTGTAAAAAATGTGGGGTCGTTCCTGTTCCTGAAGAAGATTTGCCCGTTGTTCTTCCTAAAAATGTTAAATTCGGAAAAGGAAATCCTCTTGAAACAAACGAAGAATGGCTAAAAGTTAAATGCCCTTCGTGCGGAGAAGAAGCAAGAAGAGAACCAAATACAATGGACACTTTTGTAAATTCTTCTTGGTATTTCTTAAGATTTTGCGATCCTAAAAATGATAAAGAAATTTTTTCAAAAGAAAAAGTAAAATATTGGATGCCTGTCGATTTATACATAGGTGGTGCAGAACATGCCTGTATGCACCTAATTTATGAAAGATTTTACACTATGTTTTTGCATGATATTGGTTTAATAGATTTTGAAGAGGCAACTCCTAGATTATTTCATCAAGGTATGATTAACGACGAAAAAGGTGAAAAAATGTCTAAATCAAAAGGAAATGTTGTTGAACCTTTGGAGGTTATAGAAAAATACGGAACAGATACAACAAGATTTTATTTAATTTCTGAAGCTTCTCCTGACAAAGGTTTTAATTGGACAGAAAAAGGAATTCAAGGTGCCTTGAGATTCACAAAATCAGTAATAGAAACATTCAATAAAATAAAAATAGGAAAAACAGAACAAAATTTTGAAAAAGAATTAAATAAAACAATTAAAAATGTAACACACTACATAGAAACAATAGATTACAGAAAAGCAACGATTGAAATAAGAAAAATTTTTGAACTTTTAGAAAAGCAAAAGGAAGTCTCAAAACAAACCCTTGAAAACATTTTAAAACTTCTTTCGCCTTTTTGCCCACATATCGCAGAAGAACTTTGGGAAAAGCTAGGAAATAAAACTTTTATATCTCAAGCAGAATGGCCAAAAGTCAAAGAAATAAAAGAAGAAAAAACAGAAGAAGACCTAAACAAAAAAATAATTTCTGAAATAAAACCTATTCTAGAAAAATTCCCTGAAAAAAAGAAAATTTATCTCTATGCTTTACCGAATGAGATTGAAAAGATTGCTAAAGAAAAACTAGAAGAAGAATTAAAAAGAGAGGTTTTTATTTTTTCAGTCAAAGACCAAAACAAATACGACCCTCAAAACAAATCAAAAAAAGCTCTTCCCGGAAAGCCGAGCTTTTGGATAGAATAAAAATTAGCCACAAAGAAACCTGCATTTTTTGCAAGATTGTCAAAGGAGAACTTCCTTGCCACAAAATTTGGGAAGATGAAAAACATTTAGCTTTTTTGTCTATTTTTCCAAACACTCCTGGCTTTTCTGTTGTGATAACAAAAGAGCATTATCCAAGTTATGCTTTCGATTTGCCAGACGAAGTTTTAACTGAATTAGTTTTAGCTGCTAAAAAAGTTGCTAAACTTATTGACGCAAAATTAGAAGATGTCGGCAGAACAGGGATGATTTTTGAAGGTTTTGGAGTTGACCATGTCCATGCAAAACTTTTTCCAATGCACGTAACAAAAATGAAGGAGTGGAAACCTATAAAATCAAATGTTGACAAATTTTTTGAAAAATATGAAGGTTATATTTCCTCTCACGACTACAAAAGAGCAGACGATGAAGAATTGAAAAAAATTGCCGAAAAGATAATGGAATAAAAATCTTCTAAAAACTTAAAAACCCTACTTAAAAACAAGTTTTATGAAAAACATAATAATAACTGCCTGTGATGAAAAATACGGCGATTTCTTAATAAACCATTGGTTAAAATCTCTAAAAGATAATGTAGACTTAAAAAACATAGATGTTGCCGTTATTGACTACGGATTAAATAAAAAACAAAAAGAAATACTAAAAAAAGAAAAAGTGATTTTGATAAAAAAGAAAAAAAGCGGGCAAGTTGGCAACATAAGAATAAAAGATTGTGCTAATTGGTTAAAAAATAAAAGATACAAATATGTTTTATTTTGTGACGGCTGGGATATAATTTTTCAAACTGATTTAAAAGAATTATTTGATAAAAAACCAAAAAAACCTATGCTATCTTATGATGACTCAAACCTTCTTTTTCAGCCGTATATAAATCCTGTTTATTTTAGATTAAAAAATATACCAAAAATACAAAAAATGCTCTTAAAAAAAAGAATGCTTAATGTTGGTGTAATTTTTGGGCCAAAAAAAGAAATAATAAAATTATTTGAAAAAAGCTTCAAGCTAATAAAAAACAAAAACTATTATGGGGCAGAACAAATTGCAATAAATTATTTTGCATATAAAGAAGGTTTTGAAGAGTTAGATCAGAGATTTAACTGCATGCCTCTTTGTACAAAAATAAAATTTCATATAAAAGAAGGAAAATTTTATGATGAAAAAAACAATATTATACCAATAATTCACAACGCCGGAAAAGAAAAGTTTATAAGAGGAATAAAAAATTTTGGCTATGGAAAAAATCATAATAAACTAAAGACCATAAATAGATTGATTTCAAAAGCAATATTTTTTTTATCCTCAAAAATAGTAAGACATCAATTTTCCGGTTCCAGAACAACCAACGAATAATCTTTTTTCTGTGCCAATGTTTTAATCTCCTCAAGAGAAACCTTTTTTATGTTCTCTTCAAAACTGTAAAAATCTTCTGCTTTTTTTGTAATTTCAAACATTAACAGATTCGTCGCAGCATTTAAAGAATCCTCGCTCTCAAGTAGAAAATTTCCAATAACCTTTTCTTTGGCTTTCTCTAATTCTTCTTCTGTCAAATCTGAAAGTTTAGAAAATTCTTCAAGAGAAACATTAACAACCTCATCTTTTTTTTGTTTGTCTGTTCCAGCGTAAATATAAAGATAGGAGTAGTTTTTTCCAATGTCAATATCACTCTTTATAGCATAAGCTAAACCTCTTTTCTCTCTAACCTCTAAAAAAAGTTTACTAGACATGCCCTCTCCTAAAATAGAATTAAAAACTTTTGCTGCATAACTCTCTTTTTCATTTGAAAGAGGAAAATGAAAACCGATTGAAAGATTTGTTTGCGTTAATTCTTTTCTCTTAAAAAATAATTTCTCATTCTTTTTCTCTGCCTTAATAATTCTTTTAAATTTATTTTTTCTATCCTTCGGCAAATTCTTCTCAACAAAAGACAAAACATCTTCAAAAGAAACATCTCCTACAATAACCAAAACAGAATTTTCCGACGTATAAAAGTTTTCATGGACTTCTAAGAGTTTTTTTCTATTAAAAGAAAGAACATTCTCTTTATTACCTGAAATTGGCAAACCAAAGGGTTTATTATAAAGTGCCTCTTTTATTTTATTTAAAACAAAATATTGCGGACTATCTTTATACATTTTTATTTCCTCGCAAACAACTTGCGCTTCTTTTTTAATTTCCTCTTCAGGAAAAATAGGATTAAAGAATATATCAAATATTACATCGGCTGCATTTTTCCAATACTTAGAAGGAATCTTTGTGTGATAAGCAGTAGTTTCTTCGTGAGTAAAAGCATTCAAAATTCCTCCAATACCTTCAATCTCCTCTGAAATTTTTCTAGCATCTCTTTTTTTTGTTCCTTTAAAACACATATGCTCTAAAAAATGAGCAATTCCTTTCTCCTTCTCGCTTTCAAAGGCGGAACCAAATCTTGTTGCCAACATCAAACTAACAACAGGAACATCTCTTTTCTCCTGAATTATTGTAAAACCGCTAGGTAAAACTTTTTTCATAAATTTTGCCATAAATAAGAATACAAAAAAAGGTTTTTAATAGTTTCTAATGATATAAAGAAAACCTTTAAAAATTCCTTAAATCTAAGAAAAATATGAAAAAAAAAATAATAAAAAAATTTTTAATTGAACTTACAATTATAATCTTATTTTTTACATTGCTTTTAAGTTCTAATGCCCAACCTTCAAATGATAACCTTCAAAAAAAAGTTTATTTTTTCTATGGTATTGGGTGCCCACATTGTGAAAAAGTTATTAACTCTGGAGTTTTAGAAGAGATTTCAAAAATAGAAAAGGTAGAATTATTAAAATTAGAATTGTATTTTAATCAAACTAATAGGGAAATTTATTTTAACCTAACAGAAAAACTAGAAATACCTCAAAGTCAAAGAGGAGTTCCCTTAGTAATAATTGAATATTGTGATGAAGGATATTCCTATTTTATTGGAGACAAACCTATAATCGAAAATTTGATGAAGGCTGTAACAACCTGCGAACCTATGAAAAAAATTTCAACTAGTGTCTCTTCAGATAACCCTAATGCACAAAAAATAACTTTGGGAGGAATAATAATTGCTGCTTTAATAGACTCGATTAATCCTTGTGCTTTTGGGGTTTTAATTTTTTTGCTTGCGACAATGCTCTCAATGGCTTCGGAAAAAAGAGCTCTAAAGTACGGTTTGATTTACAGTTTCATTATTTTTTTAGTTTATTTCTTGGCAGGAATTGGAATAATAAAGGCAATAGAAATTTTCCATAATCTCATTAACATCTTTGTCTTAATTGCGGCGTTTCTTGTTTTTATTGGGGGTTTGATTGAAATAAAAGATTTCTTTTTTTATGGAAAGGGAATATCTTTAAAAATTCCAACAAGCACTAAACCCTACCTAGAAAAAATAACAAAAAAAGGCACTCTAGGAGCAGTTATCTTGCTCGGAGTTTTTGTTGCATTAGTAGAATTGCCTTGTACAGGCGGAATTTATTTAGCTATTTTAAGTTTAATGCATGTAAACAAAACTTTTGGAATCCCTTATCTACTATTGTATAATTTAATATTCATACTTCCATTAATAGCAATAGTTCTTTTTACATATTTTGGGACAAAAACAGAAAAAATTTCATCTTGGGTTGAAAAAAATAAGAAATTTATGAGACTTATAGCAGGAATTGTTATGTTATTGCTGGCTTTGTATTTGTTTAATTCACTTTATCACTTTGTTTGAATTATAAGAATAATAAAAATTATTTTAACCAACATATAAAAACCCTCTCATCCTCAATAAAAAACTCCCTAAACTCAAAATTTTCTTTCAAAAAATATCTGAGCCATTCTCTCTTTGTTTCAAACTTTTTTTTGCCAGATAAACTTTTTGTGGGCATCGTAATAACCACCAAATCCTCTTTTTTTAAGTATTTTTTTATTAATAATAACAACTTTTTAGAAAAATCTTTTTCAAAAGCTTCCAACGCATCTAAAATCTGGAACAAAAAAATTGCTTTTGGACTCTCTGACTCTTTAAGAAAATTCTCAATAGAATTTAAATCAAAAATATCTAAATGAAAAACTTTTGCCTTCTCAAAATTTTTTTCTCTAAAAAATTTATTTGATTTGTCTACAATCTGACCTATCGCTTCTAAACCGGTATAAATTATATCTCCAAAATTTTCCTTCAAAAAACCATAAGAAAATCCATTTACTCCGCAACCAACATCTAAAACCTCTCTCAAATTTTTTTGCTTTTCAAGAATTTTCTCATAAAACTCTTTATAATTTCTATTTTTAGAAGAAACATGGCTTTTCAAAATTTTCTCATCTTCAAGCTTCAAAACTTTATTTGTCAAAAAAACCCCAAAATATTTTCTTAATAAAGCTCTTGCCTCCTTAACATTGCTTTTAGTCAAACCCAATGCCCTCTCAATTAAAGAATTCGGCAATTGGGAAAATTCTTTTTTCTTTTTTACTTCAGTAATTAAAGGATTCATAAAAATCTATAGAAAAAATAAGTTAAAAACCTTATTAAAACAAAAACCCTTATTAATACAAAAACCGATAAAAAAAATATGGAAAAGAGTGGTCTCACTAAAAAAGAAGCAAGAATCCTTTTAGAAAAATATGGCTACAACGAATTAAAAGAAGTCAACAAAAAAACACCTCTAAAAATTCTTTTCAATCAAGTTAAAGCAAATTTTGTTATTTATCTTCTTATTTTTGCGATGATTTTGTCTTTTATTGTTGAAAAAAATCTAACAGGTTTTGTTATTTTAGGGGTCATAGTCATTGTAATAACAACAGGATTTATTCAAGAATATCGCGCAGACAAAGCAATAAAAGCATTAAAAGAGATGATTCTTCCAGCAACAATTGTTATTCGTGATGGAAAAGAAAAAGAAATTCCTTCAAAAGAGCTCGTTCCAGGAGATATAATTATTTTAAGAAGCGGAGAAAAAATACCTGCTGATTGCTTGATTTTAGAAGAAAAAAATTTGCTTGTCAATGAGTCAATACTGACCGGAGAATCAAAAGAAGTTTCAAAAAAAGCAACAAAAAACGAAGAAGACTATAAAGAAGAAAATGTTTTGTTTATGGGGTCTTTTATTGTTGAAGGAAAATGCATTGCCAAAGTCTTGCACACTGGAATGAACACAAAATTCGGAAAAATTGCAAACTTAATTTCAACAACAGAAAAAGAATTGCCTCTTCAGAAAAAAATGAACAGAATAGCAAAAAGATTGGCAATTTTTGGAATAACTTTTTCCTTGCTTACTGCATTAATGATGATTCTCAAAGCCCCGCAGTTAACTAATGAAAGATTAATTGAAGCGATGATTATAGCGGTTGCTGTCGCAGTCGCATCTTTTCCAGAAGGTTTTCCAGTCGTTTTAATAACTTCTCTATCTACAGGAGCCTATAGAATGGCGAAAAAAAATGCAATAGTAAATAGAATGTCTGTTATAGAAACCCTCGGGGAAACAACAGTAATTTGCTCTGACAAAACAGGAACAATAACAAAAGGTGAAATGACTGTAAAAAAAATTTTGACCGATGGTAAAATTTTTGATGTTTCGGGAGTTGGTTATGAAGGTCATGGTGATTTCTTTTTAGAAAAAGAAAAAATTAATCCAAAAAAAGAAAGAGTTTTAATGAAATTAATTGAAACTGGCGTCTATTGTAATGATGCTCTCATAGAAAGAACAGGCGAAGATAAAGAATTTAAAATAATTGGTTCGCCAACAGAAGCATCATTGCTAGTTCTTGCCTCAAAAATTGATTTATACAAAGAAGATATTAAAGGAAAAAGAATAGAAGAAATACCTTTTAATTCTTCTAGAAAAATTATGTCCGTTTTACAAGTGAAAGACAAAGAAAAAATAATTTACACAAAAGGGGCTGTTGAAATTCTTATTGAAAAATGCAAGTTTATTGAAAGAAAGGATGGAATTTTCAGAATGACAGAAAAAGAAAAGAAAAAAATTCTAGAAATAAATAAGGAATTTAACTCAGAAGCATATAGAACACTCGGACTTGCCTATAAGCCAGTAAAAACAAATACAATAAAAGAAGAAGATCTAATTTTTTTAGGAATTGTTGCAATAGAAGATCCGCCAAAACCTGAAGTTGCTGAAGCAATAAGAACTTGCAAGCAGGCAGGAATAAAAGTTAAAATGATCACGGGTGATAATAAAGAAACAGCTATTTCTATCGGAGACCAAATTGGTCTTTCTGGAAAAGTCATTGAAGGAAAAGAACTAGAAAAACTAACAGAAGAGGAACTTTCAAAAATAGTAGGTGAAATAGTGATTTTCGCAAGAGTAAAACCAGAACACAAACTAAAAATTGTTAAAGCACTAAAAATGAACGGAGAAATCGTAACAATGACTGGGGACGGAGTAAATGACGCTCCTTCCCTAAAAGAAGCACATATTGGTGTAGCAATGGGGAAAGCTGGAACAGATGTCTCGAGAGAGGTAGCTGACATAACTTTAAAAGATGACAATTTTGCAACAATAGTTGAAGCAATAAAAGAAGGAAGAACAATTTTCTCAAATATCCAAAAGTTTACAACATATCAAATTTCTATAAATTTCTCACAGGTTATGCTTATTTTTTTAGCAATTCTTTTAAATCTGCCGGCCCCTCTTGTTGCCATACAAATTTTGTTTATGAATCTTTTTTCCGACGAAATAACTGCAATAACTCTTGCCTTTAATCCTTATTCTCATGATGTAGTAAATCATAAACCAAGAAAAAAATCTGAGATAATTACGGGCCCCTTATTTTTTATGATGGTTCTTGCTGGAATAATTATGTCTCTTGGCTCATTAGCAATGTTTTATTATGTATTGCAAAAAGGAAAAGAAGAAATAGCTGCAAGAACAATAACTTTTGCAACAATGGTTTTCTTCGGAATAACAAACGCATTTAACTTCCGTTCATTCAGAAAAACCTCTCTCAACAGAAGCCCTTTCACAAATAAGCCTCTTTTCTTTGCTTCTTTATTCGCAATAATAATCACTATTTTAACAATTTATAATCCTCTCTTTAATAAAATTTTTGAAACAACACCAATAAAAACTTTTTACTTATTTTTTGGAATTATAACTTCTTTATCGGTCTTAATTGTTTTTGATATTCTTAAATACATAAACAACAAAAAAAATTTTTGGACAGAAAATATGCAGGAGTTTGTAAAGAGAAAGAATTAGACCTATAAAAATCTCCTTATAATATCTTTATTCCTAACCTCTGGATGAAATAAACAGCAATAAATTTCTTTTTTCTTATGCTTTACTGCTTTCTGAATTCCGTTGCTCTGACAAAAAACCTCCCAATCTTTACCGAAACTTACAAAATTGTTATGAAGATGCCAAACTTCTTTTTGCCCTTCTAAACCTAAAAAATTTTTTAAAAAATTTTCTCTTAGAAGACCTATCTCTGTTTTTTTCTTTATCCTACCTTTAAACAGAATTCCTAAAATTTGCATCCCTGCGCATATTCCTAAAATAGGCTTTTCTATATCTTTAAGAAAACCAAACTTCTCAATATAATTCAAAAAGTCATTATCTCTTAAAGAAGTACCGGAAATAATAATTTTATTGCAATTCTTAAAATCCTCTTCGCAAACTCCTCTGTAATTCTTAACAAAAAAATCAAAACTTCTTTCTTTTACAATATCTTTTATCGGCTCAACAAATTCAAACTCGTGTAATTTTTCCTTGCAGGTTGAAATTATCAAAACCCTCATTCAAAAATACCTCTCCAAGAATTTCCTTGACCAATAACTTCTTTAAGTTTAACTTTTAATTCTTCTTTAAACAAAGGACAATTCAAAACCAAACTTTCAAACTCTCCGCCCTCTCCGGCAGGATTTATCTTAAAATTTTCATGAATTTTTTTAAGTTCTGAGATGGTTTTTTTATTAATTTCCCTTCCTATCCATAATTTATCAAAAGGATAAGCAGCAACAGCAGAAATAATAACCTTAAAATTGTTCTTTAATAATTCTTCTAAAAGTTCAAATTGGTTTTTCTGCCAGAGCGGATTAAAGCACTCAATTTTAAGTTCATTGCAAATTTTTTGTATTCTAGATGCCTGATAAACACTTTCAACAGCACCTGTAACTACGCCCTCAATTTTGTATTTTTTTATAGCTTCTTTTATTACCTCTTCTAAATCCTTTAGTTCTTTTTCTTTTTGCCCTTTAGTATTTCTTATAATTACAGGAGCACCCATTAATTTTGCCTGCTTTTCAACCATATTCGTTGCAGGAGTGTGAAACATAAAACTATCTTTGTTTTCTGAAAAAACAGAAATTAAACAAGAAATTTCATAACCTTCTTTTTTAGCGAGGAAAGTTGCGTAAGTTGAATCTTTTCCACCTGAAAATAAAACCCCCAATCTCATAAAAAAGAAAAATAAAAGAAAGTTAAAAAGTTAACTAATATTTAAAACTAAAAAGAATTAACAAATTTTATAAAAACAGTTTTCCAAATAAAAATATGCCGGTCAATGCAAGCCCTGAATTTGTAAAAGCAGAAAAAGAATATTTAGAAGCCAAAACACTTGAAGAAAAAATTGAAAAACTCAAAAAAATGATTTCTCTCGCTCCTTCTCACAAGGGAGCTGAAAATCTCCGGGCAGAATTAAGAAGTCGTTTAAAAAAACTAACAGAAAACCTGGAAAAACAAAAATCATCTGGAAAAACAACTCAAAAAGGGATAAAAAAAGCAGAAATTCAATGTGTTCTTGTGGGTTTTCCCAACTCTGGAAAAACAACCCTTTTCAAAAATCTAACGAAGCAAAACATTGAAATCTCCCAGCATCCTTTCTCAACAATAGAACCTGATTTAGGAACTTTTGATTTCGAGGACATAAAAATTCAAATTATAGACATGCCTTCTTTTCCAAATGAGGATAGAGGAATAGTAAATAATACAGACACCTTAATTTTGGTTGTTGAAAATCTAGAGCAAATAACAAACTCAAAACCTTTTTTAGAAAAATCAAAGGCGAAAAAAATTCTAGTTTTTAACAAAACAGATTTGCTTTCTGAAGAAGAAAAAAGAAAAATAAAAGAAACAATAAAATCAAAATACAAAGAATTCTTTTCTTTCTTTTTGCTAAATCAAAACGAAAATCTAGAGGAACTAAAAAGAAAAATTTTTGAAAGTTTTAATGTTGTTAGGGTTTATACAAAAGAACCAAAAAAAGAACCCTCTAAAGAACCGCTTATTTTGAAAGAAAACTCAACAATAAAAGATGCTATTGAAAAAATTTCTAGAAATCTTCTGAATAAAGTAAAAAACGCAAAAATTTGGGGCCCATCCTCAAAGTTTCCAGGACAAACAGTCGGTCTTGATCATATATTAAAAGATAAAGATGTTGTTGAGTTGAAAGTAGAATGAGAAAAGAACGTCTTTTCCTGATTTTAAGCATAATCTTAATTTTGATTTTGCTTTTGCTTTCAGAATTTCAAAAACCTGTCGTTGAAGGAAAAATAAAAGAAATAAAAAATGGCTTTCCAAAAACGATAGTTTTAGAAAACCCTTCTGTAGAGATACTTATTTTTGATAAACAAATCAGTTTAAAAAAAGAAAATGAAATAAAAATTTTTGGCTCCTTCCAAAATAAAAATCAAATAATTGCAACAAAAATAATATGTTTGAATTGCTAATTTTTCTTTTTGTTGGAATTTTGCTAGGAGTTATAACGGGTCTAACACCTGGAATCCATACAAATCTTTTAGCTGTTTTTCTTCTTTCAATTTCTCCATTACTTCTAAATTATTTCTCTCCAATATCAATAGTAGTTTTAATAGTTTCAATGGGCTTGACAAACACTTTCATTGATGCAATCCCCTCAATTTATCTTGGTGCTCCAGACGAAGAAAACTCTCTTTCTGTTTTGCCAGGCCATAAAATGCTTCTTGAAGGTCGAGGTCATGAAGCAGTACAATCAACTCTTATTGGTTCAATAATCGCTGTAGTTATTTTTTTATTAATTACACCCCTTTTAATCTTTATTATTCCAAAAATTCAAAACTTCATTGAAAAAATGATGGCTTTCTTTTTAATTTGGGCAGCTATTTTTCTCTTAATAAAAGAAGAAGAAAGAAAAAAAGCTTTCATAATTTTTATTTTGTCCGGAATTCTCGGAATTGCTTCAACAAATCTTTCAATAAACCAACCACTACTGCCTTTGCTAACAGGATTGTTCGGGACAAGTACTTTAATTTATTCTATCTCTCAAAATTCATCTCCACCAGAACAAAAAATTGAAAAAACAAAAATTAATTTTAAAGAAATAAAAAAACCTTTTTTAGCCACGACAATTGTTTCTCCAATTTGCTCTTTTCTTCCAGGGATGGGTGCAAGCCAATCTGCAATTATAGGAACAAGTTTTTTTAAAAGAATTTCTCAAAAAGAATTTTTAATTTTGGTTGGAAGCACAAATACTCTAGTTTTGTCTGTTTCTTTCCTAATTTTTTATTTGACAAACAAAAAAAGAAGCGGTCTAGCAGCAGCAATTTCTCAATTAACAACAATAGGAAAAACAGAATTAACATACATTATAGCAACAATGATTTTAACAACAATAATTTGTTTTTTTCTAACCTTAAAAATTTCAAAGTTCTTTGCTAAAAACATAACAAAAATAAATTACGATAAACTCTCAAAAGGAATAATTTTCTTTTTGTTTCTAGTTGTTTTTCTTGTTAGCGGATTTAAAGGAATTCTAGTTCTTGTTTCTTCAACTTTGCTCGGCTTAACAGCAAGTTATTTAGGTGTAAGAAAAGGATTTTTAATGGGCTGCTTAATGCTACCAACAATTTTGTGGTATCTACCTTTCTAATTTAGATTCAAAACCAACTCTTCAAATCAACTTGCTTGTCTTCCTCTTTTCCAAAAACTTCCTCTATGTATTTTTTAGCTAAATCTAAAGACTGCTTTAAGTATGGAGGTATGTTATAATTCCTAGCCAGATTGAGAGCAAACTCCAAATATTTTTTTATTGAACCCTCTGAAATAGTAAAAATAATTTTTCCGCCACATTTCAAGCATTTTCCGCATAAAGGAGGCCTTCTATATTTTTCATTGCAAGTGCTACAACGAAATTCCTGTTGTGAAAACTTTCTTAAATTTCCTCTTATATCTCTAATAAAATGCCTATCAATAATCAAACGAGCAACATCTGAAGCATCAACAGCCCTTATTTTATTAACAACTTCCATTTGTTTTTCAACTTTTTCTTTCATATTCGGCAAATATTTATAAGAAGAATTAAAGACCCCTAAATGAATGTTAGAAGTGTCATGAGTAAAACCTATCTCTTCAAAAGAGTTTATTCCTTTTTTCAAAAAAATTTTAACATTATCGATTTTTACTTCTGAAGAATGTTTCTTGTTTTCTGCCAATTGATAAAGTTCTAGAGGATAATTCCAGCAAGTTTCAAGGTCTAAAATTTGGTCATCCACTTCTCCTTCTCTTATGTGGGTATTCAAAACTAAAGGAGCATCCTGAGTTCCCCCACGATGTGAAGGTAAATATTTCAATGAAAAGTTAATTAAGACATCCAATAACAACATAACTGCTGCTTCATCACCATCACAATCTCTTCTCATCGCTGCATGCATAAAAGGACTTGCTACAATTCCCTGCATTTTAGTAAAACCTATTATTCTTCCAATAACTCCTGCACAATTATGCGGTGCCATGCAAACAACTAGTTTGCCAATAAGTTCTTCTTTTGATTTTAAATTATAAAAAGGTGGCAAACCGTATAGTTTCTCTAAGAGTTCATCAAGAAATTTAGAAACCTTGAAAAAAACATCATCTGCTTTTTCATCAGCCGAAACAGGACAAGAAGGCAATAAAATGTCGTGTGGCATTAGTGTAACAATTTGATCTTCTTTTTCCAAAGGATTTCCGAAAGAATCATAATTATAACCAAGTTCTTTTAATTTCTCTAAAGAGATACCTATCTCAAAGGGCTTAAAATGAGTCATTGGAATTTCTGTAGCGTCATATCTTATCGTTCCATCTTTATTTACACAAAGCCCATATTTCGCCCTTAAAAAGCCCTTCACTAGATTCTCAACTTCGTGATTTTCGCTAGAAGTACCTCTTACGCCTTTTATCAATTGGGGAAGTTCGTTTTTATCCAAATTTAATAAAGAAACTGCATTATCAAAATAATCTTTTACATTTAGTTTTTTTGTTTTAAAACCAAAACAATTTTTATGCTCACACTTCTTCCTAATAATTCCGCCGCAGTCTTCACAAAAAAATCTTTTTTCTGCCTGTTCATTACAAAAAGGACATTTAGGATATATTACTTCTTTTTCACATTTTGGGCAATAAAAAAGAGGAAAATCTGCGCTAACAAAACCTATACTACATGCTTCATTCACGCTCCTAAATCTGCCACCTTCTTCTCCAACCGGAAAAAGAACATTTGGGCTTCCAGTAAGTTTTCTCAGTTTTGCTTTTTCAGGCCTTCCCATTCTAGCCCCTATAAATTCCCCTGCTTTATCCTTTATTTTAAAAAAAGAAAAATCATTAATAAAGTCTAAAACGTCTTTGTTTGATTCAGAAAATTTTTGAAAAAGTTCCTTTGATTTTTCCTTAAAATTCTCTTTTGTTAAGCCTAAATTTATGAAAAAAGCATTTGTTTCTTTTAGAATAATGTTATCTAGAAAAACATCATGTTCAATACCTGCAATTTCCAAGCATCTTTTTCCCAAAATAAATTTCTCTTTGAAAGAAGAAGAATAAGGTAATATTAACTTTTCATTGTAGGTTCCTTCTGAAATTAATTCTAAAAGATTAAGAAACATCTCTTTTTGGACCTGAGACCAATAAAAAATATATTTTGGATGTAGAGGAACTTTATACTTTTCTGAATAAAAAATCGCCTCCTCTAAAGAAACGGCAAAAGGATTGATATCTTCTTTAATAAAACTTTTTAATTCTAAATACCACCACTCTTCAACATACCCTGGCCTTATTAATTCAGAATTTCTATTTATAACATCTCCTAAAGAAAAAAGAATATCTCCCAAATAAAGAATTTCTTCTACATTTTCATAAATCTTTTTTGCTTCCTCAACATCACTTATTTTTTTTACAGAGCCGTTTTTTAATTTAACAATCGGCCCTTCAATTAAATCGCATGCTGTAACAACGCATCCTTTTGTTGGCCTTTCTATTTTCAACTGAGTTCCATTAGAAATAAAGGAGTTTGTTAAAAACATCGTTGCGGGATGAATAGAAGTAGCTGAAAAACCAGAAGTTCTCCCACGACCATATCTAAATCTAAACGCTCCACTTCTAGAAGGATGACCAAATATAGGTCTCCCTGCAACAAGATCTTTTATGTATGTAGGTGTAATATCTTTTGAACCCTTTTCTCTTTTTTTATGAATCTCAACATACTTCTCTAAAAAATCCCAATCAGATAATTTAAAACCTTTCTCTCTCAATCCCTTAACCATTCTCAAAATTTTAGCAGCTTTTTGAGCAAGCCCTTCTGCCAAAACTAAACAAATTCCTCCTCTTATCCTATTTGTATCAATTCTCGGGAGATCTTTAAAATTTGAAACCTCTAGTTCTTCTGTTGGATCGCCGCAAATTTGTAACGGAACATTTTCTGCCAAAAACAAAATTTCTTCCTCCGTTGGAAAATACTGCAAGTTGGTTATTCTTTCATGATAATCAACAATTTCTGTAAAAACTCTTTTTATTTCCTCTTGGCTCGGATCATATTTTTCATAACCAAATATTTCCCTTAAATAATCTATTATTATCAAAGAAAAAGCTGCCCCTGTACCCCCTGCACTTCTTATCGGCCCAGAAAAATAAGGCATAAAATATTCTTTTCCATCCCTTCTTTTTCCAATTTTTAAACCGGTAAAACCTTCTATTGGAGAGGAAACAACACCTAAGGTTATATAAGCAAAACCAACCCTTATGCCTGCGTCAATTCCCTCTAATAAGCTCTTAAACTTGCAAAATTTTTCTTTAGCAATTTCTTCCGCTATTTTTAAGCAAATAGCTGGATCAAGTTTTCCATATTCTTCTTCTAACTCAATTATTCTTTTAGAAATTTTTGAATCTTTGAGTTGAGGATAAATAGTAGCAATTAAACCAACTGCTTTTTCTGCTAAGCTTGAAGCAAGAGGGACTTCTACCTCGTTTGTATTGTCAAAGCCCTTTTCTCGTGCTTTCTTAGCTAATTCATACTCTTCTTTTACTTTCTCATTCAAAACTCTGAAGTATTCTTCTGATTTATTTTTCATCTGAAAAGTCCAATATTTTAATTTCCCTAGTTTTTAAATTAAATAACGGCACTTTGCAAGGATCTGGTTCGTGGCCCACTTTCTCCTCGAAGGGCGTTTTTGATTGCCAACAAGAAGAAGAAACAATAAGAATATTATTATAATAAGAAACTTCTGGTCTATGCTGGTCGCCAGTACAAACAATATCAGGAATTTCTTCTATTAGATGATAATCTTTCTTAGAAGAAGGAATGTAATCATAACTTCCATGAGGAGGACAGAGAAGTCTTCTTCTTAACATTTCTTTAACCACTCTTGCAGGCGATCTATGACCAAAGTTCGTTCTTATTTCATCAATAGACTCTATAATTCCGTGCATTCCTGCCCCGTGATACATTAAAACCTTAAAAATGCCACCTATTTCAACAAGACATGGGTTAGAAACAAGAAAAACATTTCCCATTTCATAAATTCTTCTTGCCCAATCTTTAGGAATTTGTGGTTGAGGTTCTCCTACCCAGACAGCGTCATGCTGCCCAGGACAAACTATAATCTTTATGTCTTTTCTTATACTCTCTAAAAGATCTGCCAAAAAGTCATATTGTTTATACATATCTTTTATTAACAAAAACCTCTCTTGATCAGGATAAACAGCAGTACCATCAACACAGTCCCCAATTATAAATATATACTTCAATTTAGAAGAAAAAGAATCATTGGAATTTACCCACTCCAAAAATTTTCTAAAATTTTTTTCTAAGAACATTGTTGAACCTACATGCAAATCTGAAATGAATGCGACAATTTCTTCTTTACTCGACTTTTTTTTCTCTTCTAAAAAGCAATCTGGAAAAAATATTTCTTTAGCAAAAAAAATATCTCCTTTTGATATAACAGAAAATGCAACAACATCATCTAAAAGAATTTTTTTTGCTTTTTCAAAAAGTTCCTCTTTTAAAGAATTAACAACAATTTTTCCAACACCTGAAGAATCTTCTACATCGAAAATAATGTTATTATTTTTTGTAATTCTCTTATTCAAAATGGAAACTACGACAATTGAGTTAGATGAATCCTTAGAAATTTTCCTTAGAGATTTATAATTTCCAAGGTTTTTTTTAATTAAAATATCTTTTAAAAAATTATACCTATAATTAAACATATCAACAAAATCTGAAACTGAAATTTTCTTCGGAGAAGAATTGAAAGAAGAAATTATTCTAAAATCATCTAAAATTTTTTTCTCTTCTATATTTTTTTTTATTTGTTGCTCCTTAAAACCTAATGAAATAAAAAAATTTTTGACAAAAATAAATTCCTCTTCACTAAAAAAACTTTTTATCTCGTAGTATGAATCTAAAAAAATTTTCTTTGAAATTAATCCTTTTTTTCCTAATTTAGAAAAAGAAAAAATTATTTTTATCGCCAGTTCTTTGTTTAGTTTGTTAAGATTTTCAAATAAATCTTTATCAAAAACTATGCTATTCTGAATACAAAACTTCAATAATTCGTTCCCGTTTGCCATAAAAATTAAAGAGATAAACTTTTTTTTAAGATTTGTTCTACTTTTTCAATTATATTTTGAGGTATGGAAAGCTTTATTTCTCTAGTTCTTCCGTGGCGACCTTTAGAGATAACTACTGCATTTATTAAACCAAACATATCAAAATCTGCAATGATGTCTGAAACTCTTCTTTGAGTTAAAACTTCAAGTTTTAATCTTTTACAAAGATCGCTATAAATATTATAAACATCTCCCGTAAAAAAAATTTTTGATTTCTCATTTTGTTTTTGCTTTGTTAAAACTATAATAGAATACAAAACGACTTGGCATTGAATTGGTTGACTTTCAACAAGATCTAAAATTTTGTCCCTTTCTATTTTCTCATTTGCCATATCTAAATTTTCAAGAGTTATTAACTTTTTTCCCTCTCTTTCTGCTAACTCTCCTGCAATTCTTAATAAATCAAGAGCCCTCCTTGCATCTCCGTGCTCTCTTGCAGCTAAAGCAGCACATTTAGAAATTACTGCGTCATCAACAACATTTTCCTTAAAAGCTAACTTAGACCTCTCTCTTAGAATATCTTGCAACTGTAAAGCATTATAAGTTGGAAAAAGAATTTCCTCTTCCCCCAAAGAACTTCTAACTCTTGGGTCTATATTGTCCAAAAAAGTAACATCGTTAGAAATACCTATTAAAGAAATTTGAGACTTGCTCAATTCAGAATTTAATCTTAATAAGCTATAAAGAAAACTATCTGAGATTCTTTTAACAACCTGATCAACTTCATCCAAAATTAAAATTATTAGCTGTTTTTTTGAATCAATCAGTTCTACAAATTTGTTATAAACTTGTTGAGTCGGAAGACCAGTTGCAGGAACACTTCCTCCGAGTTCTTCTATTAAAGCAGCCAAAATCCTATATTCAGTGTCAGAAACTTTTCTTAATTTACAATTCAAATATTCTATTCTTAAATTAGCATTAATTTCTTTAGCTTTTTTTAAAAGTTCATCTTTGACATATAAAATTGAAAGAGTTTTACCAGTACCTGTCTTTCCATAAACAAATAAATTACTAACTTTTTCACCTCTTAGAGAAGGGGCTAGAATAGATGCTATTTGCTCAATTTGTTTTTCTCTATGAGGTATTGTGGAAGGATTATAACTAGATTGTAAAACACTTTTGTTTAAGAACAAAGAGTTTTCTAAAGCAGAATTGAATATATTTGATAGTTCAACAGCCATAAAGAAAAAAAATATGATGAATATAAAAAGATTTATTTACTCGAAATAGTGGTAAAATACCCTCATTTCTTTAGGAGATTATACGAACTTTTATGAAAAATTCTCTCACCCTTCTTTTTCCTATGGAAAAAAAACAAAATATTTAAAAAGATTTTTGTTTTGAAAAATTTTAATATTTATTTAAAAACTTTTCTATAATATAATATATATTTTATATTTTTAGTTTCCATTATTTTTTCAGACATTATTTTCCATAGGAAATTATCCTCTCAGAGAGATTTTCTATTTATTTTCTTTAACATAAAAAGATTTAAAAACTATATTTTTCTTTTTTTCTTATGGAAAAAAGACCTTACAAATTTTTTTTAGGAAAATTAGTTGTTACAAAAGAAGGAAAAAGATTAGGCACTGTTAAAGATATAACTTTCGAAACAAAGACAGGAGAACTAATAAATTTAGTTTTAAGAGATCTAACAACTTATGCTATGAATTTAGCTATAGAAAAAAATGGCAATAAAGAAGCTTTTATTCCATATCATTCAGTTATAGCAATAGGTGATTTCGTTGTTATAAGTGAAGAAGATTTATTTTAATTTTTTAAAGGAATAGATTTATAAACTAATCTTTATTTTTCTTTTATGGCAATGGAAATTTCAGTTTTAGGATTTAACTTAACAAAAATATCAGGTTGGAAAAATCAAAATTTCAAAGGCACTCTTGAAATAAACAACTCTATAAATATTTCTTCTATTGAAAAGCATGAGGTCAATCTTCTTAAAGAAGATGTTCTAAAAATAGATTTTTCTTTTAAAGTCACATATAAAGATTTTGCTGAAATTCTTTTAGAAGGTTTTACTTTGTTAAAAACAGATTCTAAGACTTTTAAAGAAGTTCTTAAAGAATGGAAAGATAAAAAATTAAATAATGACTTTCAGACAGTTGTTTTAAATCTTATAATGCAAAAATGTTCTATTAGAGCAATTGAACTTGAAGAAGAGCTGGGTTTGCCTATTCATATAAGATTACCTTCTTTAAAAATTGGGAATAAAGAGTAAATTTTTAATGAGAATAAGAGAATATAAAGAAGAAGACAGAGAAAAAATAAAAAATTTTATTAAGGAAGTTTTATTAGAAATTTTTAATTCTGCTTCTAATCTTAAAGATTTAGACAATATAAAAAAAGAATATGAAAAATTTTTAGTTATAGAGGAAGAAAGTGAAATAATAGGAACACTCGGCATAAAAAAGGAAGGAGATGATGCTAGGTTTTCTAGAATTTATATTAAAAAAGAAAAAAGAGGCAAAGGCTTAGGTAAAAAACTTATAGAAAAAGCGATATTTTTGTGCAAAAACAAATATAAAAGAATTTTTTTAACAACCTATCCTCAAATGAATTCAGAAAATTTTTATAAAAAAATAGGCTTTAAAGAATTTAAGAGAGATGAAAGAATTTGGATGGAAATGTTTATTTAAATTTTTCGTTATCTTTTTAACTTCTTTTTTCTTTTATTTTTTAGCTCCCATCGCACAATGGTAGTGCAGCGGTCTCGAAAACCGCGCCCTTTCGGGCTTCCAGGTTCGATTCCTGGTGGGAGCGTTCTTTAATTTTTTAAGTTATTTAATTTTTTGAAGTCATAAACATTAAACTCATCATCTATTACAAAAACATTCAAGTTGTTTATTAAACTAAGATTAATCTCATTGTTTTTTCTTATGTCTCTTCCTTCAATTAAAGGAAAAAAACTCGGTAATAAAAAATATTCTTTTTTATCATATTTTCCTATTAAAAAACATTTATACATCTCTTTTTTTATTCCATCAGTTAATTCTATTGCAGGATGAAAATGACCAAAAAAAATTTTTTTAGCTTTTTCTATCTCTTTTCTAGCTTTTTCTAAGGATTTTTTGTCACCATGAATAAAAAGAATATCTTTTTTTATATAAAAATCAACTATTTTTGCTTTATTTTCAAAAAACTCTTCTTTTAAGAATAAATCATGATTTCCTTTAGTTACGATTATCTTAATTTTTTCTTCTTTTTTCTTTACAAGTTCAATTATTTTTTTGAATTCTGTTACTTCATCTTTTTTGTATTTAAAAGAGTGAGTTATATCTCCTAAAAAAATTATTTCTTTTATTATCTTTATCTTTCCTAAGATTTCTCTTATTAACTTTAAACTTTTTTCTTCTTGGCCCAAATACAAACTGCCAAATTTTCTTCTTAGCTCTTTTTCAAATCCGCAATGAGTATCTCCAATAATTAAAACTTTTTCTTTTTTCAAATATATTGTTGGCCCAATTAAGTTATAGTTTTTCATAGATCTCATGCATTCTTTTTAAAAATTTTATTTTATCCTCTATTCTTAAATAATCTTGATGACTTTGAAAAACAAGATTGATAGCAAAAGGACTAGGTATAATGGTTTTTTTCTTAATAAAAACTATTTCTTTTCTTTCTATTTTTTCTATAATTCTTTCTAGATTTTTTATGTCCATTACATCTTCTAATATTTCTCGTTTTGCTTCCTTTAGCAAAGGAAAGTTTTTTGTTAATTTGGAAATAACACCTAACATTATTTTTGAAGACATTTTTTGTTTTCCAACACTCTTTCTTTTTCCTTTATAATTTCTTAAGATCATTAGTCCTCTAGTAGCGCAATGCCTAAATCTTCTTTTCAAAATTTCTGTTTTTTCCAAGGATTTTTCAAGTAATTCTCTTATATTGTCTTTTCTTATTTTATTCACTGTTCTATCTATCAATTGAAAATTTAGGTCTTCTCCAGCTAAATAAAATCCATTATCATTTACTCCAATTTCTACATCTTTTTTTCTTTCCATAGCTAAAAGATAGGATAACAATCTAGAGAATGCGTCGTTTATTCTTCTTCCAAAAACGCAGTGAAATAAAAAAAAGTTTTTTTCTCCTGTATAATTTTCTATTAAAATTTCTTTTTCATTTGGTATATGAGATACTTTTTTTTGTTTTATAAAATAGTTGTAAATTTCTTCAGCATTTTCTTCATTGGAATAAAGATATGATTTTATAAAGTCAATTATTTCTTTTTTTGGTAATTCTTTTTCTATTTTCTCTTTTAATAATTTTCTGAAATTTTGGATAGATTCCGCAGTTGTAAAGGATAAAGGGAGCATTTCAGAATACCAGTGTGGAATGTTTGGGCTTCTTTCAGAAGGAGCAACATACACATTCATTCCTTTTTCATAAAGAAAAGTATATGGTTTGCCACCTAAAGAAAAAACATCGCCTTTTCTTAAAGAATCAAAAAAAATTTCATCTATTTTTCCGATTTCTTTTTTTTCTTTTGTTAAAACATTCAAGTAACTTTCATCAGGTATTGTTCCTATGTTTGTTAAATATATAACTTTAAGCAATTTTCCTCTTTTTTTAACAATATTCTTTTCCTTGTCATAGTACAGTTTAGGATAAAAATTTTTTATTTTAAGAGAATATTCTCCAGCTAAATAAGATATAACTGACAAAAATTCTTCTCTTGTTAATTCTTTATAGCAATAACTTTTTTTTATTATTTCAAATAAATCATTCAGATTATAATCTTTGTTTAAAACCATTCCAACTATATGTTGAGAAAGAACATCTAAGCAGTTTTTTGGTATATGGACTTTATCTATCTTTTTTTCCAAAGAGTTCTTTTTTATTACAGAACATTCTACAAGATCATCATAATCACTTATCACAAAAACACCTTTAGCTGTTTCATGTAACTTATGCCCTGCTCTTCCTATCCTTTGTAAAGCCCTTGAAACAGATTTTGGACTGCCTAATAATATTACCAAATCAATAAATCCTATGTCTATACCTAATTCAAGAGACGTTGAAGAAACTACAACTTTTAATTTCCCATTCCTTAGCTTTTCTTCTACAATTTTTCTTTCTTCTTTTGATAAGGAAGAGTGATGTGCACCAATATTATCCAAATATTTTGTTGGAAATTTCTCTTTTAAGTTCTTTATTATTCTTTCAGTAGCTGCTCTAGTATTTGTAAAAATAAGAGTTGTTCTTTGTTTTTCAACTATTTCATTAATTTTTTCTAGAAGTTTATTATTTGTATCAATATCTTTCAAACTATTTATTATTTCAATACTAAACTTTTTAGGTATGTACACATCAGCTATTTTACAACTCCTCCCTTTACCAACTAAATATTTTGCTATTTCTTCTAAAGGTGCAACTGTAGCAGAAAGTCCTATCCTAACAAAGCTTTTTTGAGAGATTTCTTCTAATCTTTCTAATGTTAAGGATAAATGAACTCCTCTTTTGTTTTCGGCCAAAGAATGAACTTCATCTATTATAACATACTCTATAAACTTTAATGACTCTTTTAGCGAAGTATTAAGAAGAATCGCTAGACTTTCAGGAGTAGTTATTAGGATATGCGGTATTTCTTTTTTATGTTTTTCTCTTTCTTTCTGGCTGCTATCTCCTGTTCTTAGACCAACCCTTATTGTTTTTTCAAAGCCATCATTTTTCAAAAGATTGTTAATTTCTTCAATAGGGGTTATTATATTAAAGTATACATCATTTGAAAGTGCTTTTAGAGGGGAGCAATAAACTGCATAAATTTTTTCTTCTAAAGAATTTGTTTTTATTAATCTTATTAACCTATCAAATATTGCCAAAAAAGAACTCAATGTTTTTGTACCTCCCGTAGGAGCAGCAATCAAAATATTATTCTTAGCTTTTATTTCAGGTATGGAGTATTTTTGTGTTTCAGAGTACTTTTCAAACTTAGAAAAAAACCATTTTTTTAGAGTTTCATCTAGCATTTCGTTTATTTTATTATCTTCTTCTTTTTTAGCAAATTCTATTTCTTCCATAAAGTATAAAAATTCGCTATTTTATTTATTTTTATGCCCAAACTTTCAAAAGAAAAAATTAAAAAGATTAAAGAAAATGTCGTTTTTTGCCTTTTTAATTCTTTTCCTAGATCTCTTTTTACCTCTGAAATAGCAGAAGAGTTAGTTAGGGATGAAGAGTTTATTAAAAACGTTCTTCTAGAGCTTGAAAAAGAGAATTTGGTTATTAGAATATCTAAAAATAGCAACGGAAAAGATTACTCAAAAAGAATTCGTTGGTCAATTCCAAGTCAGGTTTATGAAAAATATAACTCAATTATAAAAAATAAAAGTTATTATAAACAATAAATAAAATTTTAAAGGCATTTGTATTGTTTTTTTTATGGATCCTGTAAAAGAGGCATTTATTAAAGTTAAAGAAGAAATTTCATTTTTAAAAGAAGAGATTAAGAGATTAAATGAAAAGATTTATGAATTAGAGCAAAAAGAGGCCCCACAAAAAAAACAGCAGATAGAAGGAAAAAGTACGACAGAAAATCAAATAACAGCAGATAATCCAACAGATTTCACAGCACTTCCACAGGAAATAAAGGGGTTAAAAAGCCAAAATTTCGATATTTCCACAGGAAATAAGGGGGTTACAACAGACAAACCAACAGACAGACAGACAAACCAACAGACAGACATAAATTCCTCATTTGGACATTTTTTTATAAGTCCTGATATTAAAAAGTCATCAATAGATGAATTAAAAAAGGCCCAAGATCTCCTAGATTCATTGGATAGCATTAAGAAAGAGATAAGAGTTAAATTTAAGTCATTAACTAATAGAGAGATGCTGCTTTTTTCTACAATATATTCTTTAGAGGATCAGGGTTTAGAAGACATAACTTATCGCGTTTTAGCAAATCATTTAAACCTTACAGAGTCTTCAATAAGAGATTATACGAATAAATTGCTACTTAAAGGAGTTCCACTTTTTAAAATTAAGCAAAATAACAAGCAAGTAAAATTGAAAATATCTCCCGATTTTAAAAAATTAGTCCCACTTTCTACTCTTTTAAGACTAAGAGAGATATAGATTTTTAACTATTCGTTTAAACGAATAAATTATTTCAATTTGCTTCTCACTTTTTTATTTTAGATTTGATTATTCTCTTCTTTTTCCCTTTCTTTTTTGTTTTTTACTCTCACTTTTATAGTTTTTATTAACATTTTTCCTATTTCTTCTGGGATAAAAACTCTCTTTTTTCCGTTTTCTTCAGTTATTTCTTCTATTAAACCCTCACTTTTCTGCTTTATTGCGTTTATTTGTCCTCTTATAGTGCTTTTATCTTTTCCTAGCATCGCAGCAAGATCTTCGTAACTCAGTTTCATGTCAGAGTAAATTAATGCTAAAACAATTGATCTTTCACTAGGAGTTAATCTGTCTAAAATAGCTGTTTGAACAGCTGTTTGAACAGCTGTTTGAACATCAACACCCCCTGTTTGTTTATAAACAGCTGTTTGTTTATGTTTAAACACCCCTCCTTTTAAGATAACAAGAGCTTCTTTTATTTCGGCTATTTCATTTTCTAAAAAACCAATCTTTTCCTTCAATAATAAGATCTCTTTTTCATTGTTCGTATTTTTTTCGTCGAAATTTTTTATCCAAGATCCAATCTTTGAAAAATCTTCCTTTACTCTAGAAAAAGAATTAATAACTTCTTCTTTTAGGTTTTCTATCTCCCTTTTTCTTTTAAAAAACCAGAGCATAAATTTATTTTTTCTTTTTCCTTTTTAAATTTTTCCTTTTTTTGACCTGTTCAAACAGCGTGTTTATAATTTAAACAGCCGTTTATTTTACCTGTTTAAACACCAAACACCTAAAAAAATAGACGATAATTTTTCACAATATTTTTTTTCTTTGTTTTTTTCTCTAAATAAAGACTTTTTTTTAAAAGCTGTTTAAACACCCATTTTTTTTGAATCTTTATAAACACTTTGTTTAATTTTTTGTTTTAACCAATAACTTTTTAAACTCCAAAACCTCTATTATTTTATGAAATTTACACGGAAAATTTTAATTTCCTTTATTTTTTCTTTGCTTTTAGTATATCTTTCATTTAACTTTTCTATAGTCCCATGTAAAAAAGTACACAACATTATAAGTGTTCCTTCTTCCTGGGATTTTTGTTCTTTTAGTTTCACTACTGGGAAAACAATAAGCGAGAATCTTTATTTTGGTCGATATTTAGATCCTTTAAAGAGTGTTTTATACTCCTTAGCCTTTTCTTTTGTAGCCATATTTTTAACTATTACTTTACTTTCAAGAAAAAGAAAGATTGGTTAATATGAAAAACGGAAAAGATCAAAATATAAAAGAAAAAAACAAGAACTCTTTTAGGTTAGATAAAGTAGTATCTTTTTTGAGTTGGATAGTAAGTATTCTAGTTTCTCTGAGTGTAGGTGCTGGTATGGCAACAGGAATTTTAAATTTAAAAGTTATTTTTATTCCTTTAGTTGTTACGATTGTAACTGGTTGGATTGTTATTATTTTTACCATTCTTTCAATTGTTTTTAGATTTTTTGAGTAGTTAACTAAGTTAACCTTTGTGCAAACCTGTTAAGAATTTTATACTTCAGCCAACTTTTATTTAAGGGGGTGCATTATTTTGTCTGGTTCTTTTTTCTTTTGTTCTCAGTATTACTTAAACTTTTTTTATTCTTATTTATGTTCTTTAAAGATAATTATTATTAAAATATTCAAATAATTTTTTTGTACTAAGCTTACCTTAGTTTAAATAATCTTTTTTTTATCTTTAAAAAACTAAAAAAGTTCGTATAAGATATATTATGCGAACCTAAAATTTCCTTATTTTTATGCACTAAGCTTACCTTAGTTAAATCCCCAACTCCTCAGCCATCTTGTCAGCAGCTATAACTTCAGGTACAACAGCAATTTTTGCTCCCGCTTTTTTTAACTTGGAAATATGTTTTGGATTCTCACATCTAGCATAAACTTCTATATTTGGGTTAAGTTCTTTTGCAGTTATCGTAGCCATTAGGTTTACTTCTGTTTTTGGTGTGGTCAAAATAAGTTTCTTAGCTTTTTTTATTCCTGCATTAAGCAAAGTTTCTTCTTGATCAGGGCTTCCTTCAATTACGATATAACCTTTTTTTCTTAGATTATCAACAACTTCTTTATTTACATCAGTAATTACAAACTTTTCTTTTTTTCCAGTTAGAATTTTTGCTATTTCTTCGCCTGATCTTCCCCCACCAGCTATTATAATATGATTTTCCATTTCTTTTAATTTTAACTGATAATACTTTGTTTTTAAATATTTCCTCAAACTTCCATCAAGCAACATGTCAGCTATACTCCACAAAACCCACCAAACAAAGAAAACCCCAACTATTGCTAAAAATATCTCTAAGAATCTTTCTCCAACATTTGCTTCATCCTTAAACATAAATGCAAGGGTCTGTAATGTTCTAAAAAAAGCATCAAAAAAAGTGTTTTCACCTAAAAGTTTGAAAGATAAAGTTCCTGTTAAAAAGAGCAAGATAATTATCCACAAAAATATCTTTATTCTGCGAGGAAATTCTTCAACTTCTTTTAAAGAACCACTAGCACCTCTTGCCATTTTTTTTATTTTATTTTTAACTATAAAAAGTTATCTATAATAACTTTGTTCCATTAGGGATTTTTCTTTCAGGTACAGCCAAGACCACTTCGCCATTATCAAGGACAAAACCTGTTACTAAAACTTCAGAAACAAAATTTGCAATTTGTTTTGGTGGAAAGTTGGTGACACATAAAAACTTGTTTTCCGACTAGTTCTTCTTTTTTATACAGTTTAGTAATTTGAGCGCTAGATTTTTTTATTCCGAAATAGCCTAAATCAATAGTTAGTTTGTAGGCAGCTTTTCTTGCTTCCGGGAAATCTTCAGCATTTAATATTGTTCCAACCCTTAACTCAACTTTCTCAAAATCTTGCCAGCTTATTTTTTCCATAAAATTCAACATAAAAACTTATTTAAATAACTTCGCATAATCTTTGTTATGGAAAAAGAAGAATTTTTAAAAAAACTGGAAATAGAGTTAAAAATTTCAAAGAACTCGGAGCACACTATAAAAAATTATCTTATAAAAAACAGGCTTTTTCTAGACTATACTAATAAACCCTTGGAAAAAATAGATTCAGATGACGTCAAGAAGTATATTGTTGAAAAACTTTCAGACAAGGCAGCAATTTCAATAATATCTTTTTTAGCAGCAATAAAATTTTCTTTTTCCTCAATATTGAAAAAAGATATAACAGAAGGTATAAAAAGACCAAAAAGAGAAAAAAAGATACCTGCCGTTTTAACAAAGGAAGAAGTCTCTCGTCTTATTTTAGTTATAAAAAATAAAAAGTCAAGATTAATGGTATCTCTTCTTTATGCCTGTGGAATGAGAGTTTCAGAACTGACGCATCTTAAAATTGAAGATATAAATTTTAATGAGAAAATTGGTTTTATTCGTCAAGGAAAAGGAAAAAAAGATAGAATTTTTAATATCCCGGATTCTCTTTTAGAGGATTTAAAGGAGATTGTAGAAAAAAGAAAAAATGAAAATCAAGAATATCTTTTTTCTTCAAAAGATAAACCTCTTTCTGAAAGAAACATCCAAAAAATAGTTCAATCTGCGGCTAAAAAAGCCGGAATAGATAAAGAAGTTCACCCACATACTTTAAGACATTCTTTTGCTACCCATCTTCTTGAATCTGGCATAGATATAAGAAAAATTCAAGAACTTTTAGGCCATACAAATTTATCAACAACTCAAATCTACACCCATGTTTCAAACGAAGAATTAAGAAAAATAAAAAGCCCTATAGACAATATCCTTTTTCGTGAGCAATTTTCTGCAGAGATTCAAAAGGAACAAGACGAGAGTCATTAAGTAATTCTTCTATTGGTCCATCATATCTAAATAACATATGTGCTAAATTATCGGCTCTATAAACCAGTTCAGGACAAAAATGCCTTTTTTGAAATTTATTTTTTCCTTTTTTTGTAAAGTTATCTACAACAACTCTTTCTATTCCTTCCGCAGATATAATTTCTCGAATAAACCTTTTTGTCTCTCCATTTAACCATCCATCTAAGTATAAGTTAACTTGTTTATAAGCTTCTTTTTTTTCTCTTAAATAATAAGCGACAATAAAAGGGGCAATTTTTGGTACATTATCTCCGCGATGCCTATAATCTTCTCTTGTTAAAAGAGTAAATCTGAAATCTCTTCGTTGGTTTTCTAACCATAAATTTGTTTCATCTCTTTGGCGGTGATTTGGAAATGGTTTCACAATACTATCTTCTTTTAGTGTAGAAAAAGTTACAACAATAAACTCGCCTTTTGTTGTTCCAGCATGATTTGAATCGTCTGCACCACACCAAAGATTTTCACTCATTTTTTGTTTTTTTCATTATTCTTTTAAATCTTTTTTAGAATTCAAAATATATTTAAAAGAAAAAAAATTTATTTAAAGATGGTTTGTGAAAAATGCGGGTATATAGATATTAAGGAAAAAGAAATATTTGGGAAAAAACTTTGTTCTTTTTGTGCTTTTTTTGCTCCAAAAAATACCGAAGACTTTTATAGATATACAGAAGAAAAAGTTGATTGGAAAAATCTTGAAACTTTTAAAAAATACGGCCAAAAATTTGGCGATTCTCAAAAGAAAGGAATGGAAAAAAAAGCAGAATGCGGCAAAATAATGTCCAGAGCACCTCTTGGCTATGATTTAATCGATGGAAATTTAGTCGAAAACCAAGATTCGTCAAAGGTTCACTCAATTTTTAAAGAATTCTTGGAAACAGATATTTCTCTCAATGCTCTCGCAAAAAAATATTCTCTTTCAGTTAATGGTCTAAAAAAAATATTAACAAATAGAACTTATCTCGGAGAAATAAAATTCGGAGGAAAAATCTTTAAAGGAAACCATAAGCCTTTAATTTCTCCAGAAATTTTTTATGCTGTGCAGAGAAAGATTTAAAAATCTAAAAAAGGCAAAAGGCAACTAATTATTTTTCTTTTTTCAGGGGAATCTTCTTGAAGAGAATCCCATCTACTCATAGATTTTTTTAAATATTCTATATTAAATCCTGTTAATTCTGACAGAACCTTTATATCATATACATCTGCTGCGAACCTTAATCTAGTAACTAAACTCAAATCATCATTTAACATTCTTGCCTCTTCCCTTATCTCATCTATTTTTCTTAAATCTCTTTCTATTCCATCATCGGTTATAGGATAAGCATTCTTTAGATATGCTTCTAGTTCCTCATATTCTTTTAGCGCTCTTATTCCCCTTACTATTTTTGGAGAAACAATGTCTTCAGGACTAGAAACGCGATAACTTTCATTTCTTCCTTCTACTATTTTTACTCTAGAATTTTCTAATTCGTCTTCTAATCTTTTAATAACTTTTGAAATCTTTTTTTTATTTCTTCTAGAAAACTCTATCACTCCTCTTTGTTCTTCTTGAGTATATATTATCATATAGGCATTATGTCCCTTTTTTTCTTCTACATTAAATCCCTTATCACCTAAATATTCTCTTACAGGTTTTGAATATTTTTTAAAATCTGAATAACTTAGAGGTGTTAATAAAGCCAAATCTATATCGGAAGTAGGTCTTCTGCATCTACTAGGAAGATAACTCTGAGTCGCAATTCCCCCAACAACAAACCAGGTGTTTCTTGTACTTGGTTCTTTATCTAGTTGAGCAATTCCGCATAATCCTTCCACAATTAATAAATCATCAATTCTTCTTGGTTTATATTCTATCTTCCCCATATTCTTTATTATTTTTTTCTCTATTTAAATCTTTCTTTTTTGTAACTACTATAATAAGACAACATTTATAAACCCCAGTTTTTTATTATTTTTATGCCAAATCAAAGATTTTTAGACAAAGAAGGAAATCCAACAGTTGAACTTTTATTAAAGCTAGAAAGAGCAAAAAAAGTTTATTTAGGTAACCTTGAAAATTTTTGCCAAGAAAATTTTATTTTCCCAGACGATTTTAGACTAGTAGAAAAAGTTTATTTAATTGGCTCTCACGCTACGGAGAATAATTGGGATAATGAAAGAAGCGATGTTGATTTTAAGTTAGTTGTTCCGAATGCTCTGCCTATGGATCTATTAGAATACAAAAGGAAAGTTCTCGATCCAATTTTAAAACAAAAAACAGAAGAAAAAAGAAGATGGATTGATCTTTATTTCGTTCATTCCGACTATCAAGTTTTGCCCCCTCGTTTTGATTTAACAGACTATTGGTACAATATAGAAATATAATTATCTGTAACTCTTCTGCCTTCTTGCTCTTGCTTTTGAGTCCCTCGGTTTATATGTTTCTTTTCTTCTCGTGTCTGCAACTAAAAGATTTCTGTCGTAATTTAAATAAGCTCTTTTCAAAGATTCATTTTTTGTGAATTTGATAATAGCCCTCGCAACAGCTAATCTCGTTGCTTCCGTCTGTGAAGCAATCCCCCCACCTTTAACATTAACCTCAATATCGTAATCTCTTTTTCCTAAAACTTCGTCTGCAATTAACAAAGGTTCTTCAACTTCCATCCTGTTTAAAGGTGGAAAGTAGAAAAGTCCTTTTTTATTTATAGTTATCTTTCCATTACCTTCTTTTATTGTCGCTTTAGCTATTGCAGTCTTTCTTTTTCCAGATACAACTATGCTTTTTTCCGTCATCCTAGAAGTTTACAAATTTCATTTAGTTGGACAAATTTTAATGGTTTTTTTGTATCAAGCTTTATTATTTTTCCATCGGCTTTTACATCACCACTTAAAAAGCATTTTATTCTTTTATATGCCTCTCTCCCTCGAGTTTTATCCCATGGAAGCATTCCTCTTATCATTCTCTTTAAAAGTAAATGAGGGTATCTAGAAACCTTCGGACCTTTCAAGCTTTTTCCACCTTTATTTTTCCAATTTATAATTTCATTAAGAACATTCTCTTTTTTTCCAGATATTATTGCTTTTTCAGAATTTAAGACAATAACTTCATCACCTTCTAATGCCTTTTTAGCTACAAAACTTCCCAATCTTCCTATTTGAACTCCGTCTGCATCGACATAGATTTTCATTTTAATAATTTAACTCCTTTTAATTGTGGATTTTTCTTTAATTCTTCTTCTATCAAAATAGCTTCACTTTTAGATTTTTTTATTTTTTCAACAGCTTTTTCTGAAAATTTCCAAGCTATAATTTTTATTTTTTTATTCAACTCTCCGCTACTTAAAACTTTTCCTGGGACAAAGACAACATCATTTTCTTTTGTTTCTTTTTCTATCTCATCAAGGTTCTTTTCTATTCTTTTTCTTTTTGGAAAAGATAAATAATGAGCATATTCAAGATTAATCTTTTTTAAAGAGTTTATCAGCTTAGCTAATTCTTTGTTTGTTTTTTTTGAAGCTTTTTTTTCAATTTTTGTTTTTGATATGTTTTGTTTCATTTTTTAATATAAGCTAACGAGAAGCAGTTTTACCTACTAAACGCGTTAGCTCGCAGGTTATTTTTTATTTGAAATTTTGTTTTTAAAGCTTTGCTTTTATGATGGGAAGAGGATTCGAACACTTACATTGTAAGAATGGAAGTCCCAGAAAACTTGTTTTCTGAGCCCGCAGGTTTGTAAAAACCGAAGTGTGAGAATCTCAATGAGGGGAGGAGGATTCGAACCCCCGCAGGCAAAAGCCACAGGATATCTTAATTTCCTTGGTTTCTCTCCAAGGTCTCTTTTTAAAGAGAGCTTCTTAAGTCCTGCCCGTTTGGCCACTCCGGCATCCCCTCGTTAATTTTTTTTAAAATTTATCCTATAAAAACTTATCTTTTATGCAAACGCAAGGTTTAAAACTTAATTTTATAAATAAAAAATATGCGTGGGTAGTTCAGTGGCAGAATACTAGCCTTCCAAGCTTGTGACCCGGGTTCGAATCCCGGCCCGCGCATTCAAAACACTTAAAAACTAATTTAATTTTCTTTTTTAATGGAAAAAATCAGAAAGTTTTATAACAACAACTATAAGTTATTTATTTTTTTGCCTCTAATAATCTTTTTTATTTCTTTGGGATATATTTTTTATTTCTATTTTCAAACAGGAGATTTATTTTTTAAGGATGTTTCACTGACCGGGGGAACAACTATAACTCTCTTTTCAGAGATAAATGAAAAAGATCTTTCAAACTTTCTTTCAAAGGAATTTACTGATTTTGAGATAAAAACAATAACGGACAACACCGGCAAAAAAAGTAACATTATTTTAACAGTTGCAGAAAAAGATACTAACAAAACGATTTCTCTTTTAGAATCTTTTTTAGGTGAAAAACTATCACAAGAAAACTCTTCAATAGAAACAACATCATCTTCTTTAAGCAAGAATTTTTACAATCAGCTTATTTCTTCCCTAATTTTAGCTTTTTTTTTAATGTCTTTAGTTGTTTTTCTTATTTTCTCTAAGGGTAAAAAAATTAAGTTTTTAGCTGTTTTTTTAACAATTATTTTAGCTATTCTAGTAAGATTTTCTTTTTCATCTTCTAAATCCTCTGGAGTATTCGCAATATTTTTATTCTTGGTAGCGGCCTTTTTAATGGTCATATATTACAAATTTTCAATGCCCTCCATAGCAGTTATTTTTGCTGCAGCTTCAGATATAATTTTAACACTGTTTGTAGTAAACTTAATGGAAATGAAAATTTCTACAGCAGGCATAGTTGCTTTTTTAATGTTGCTTGGTTATTCCGTAGATACAAATGTTTTGTTGACTACAAGAGTTCTCAAAAGAAAAAAAACCTCCGTCAATGAAGAAATTTTTAAAGCTTTCAAAACAGGTATGGCTATGACTTTTACTTCTCTAGCAGCGATAGTTTTTTCTCTAATTTTTGTTTATAGATTTCAAAGCGTTTTGAATCAAATATTTACTGTTTTAATTATTGGCCTCTGCTTTGATATTTTTAATACATGGGTTTTTAATGCTTCATTAATTAAATGGTTTGTTGAAAAAAATGAAAATCACATTTAAGGTTTGGTTTGTTATCGTTGTAACTTTGCTTTCTTTAATTTCAATATTCTCAATTCCCCCTCTTTTTTTAGAAAAAGGTGTTTTAGTTAGTTCTCTAGAAAAAAATTCTTCTCTTTATGAACAGGGATTGAGAGTCGGAACTAAAATTATTGAAATAAATGGAAAGAAAATAAGCTCTCTAGATGATTTTAACTCAATAATTTATTCTTTTAGTAACAATTCCCGATTTGAAATAAAGACTGAAGAAAAAATGATTATCGGGGAATTCTCTATTGAGGATTTTAAGAAAGCAACTTTTTCAGATCTACCAAAAACAAGAATAAAAACAGGTTTAGATATTCAGGGTGGAGCAAGAGCTTTAGTCAAGGCAGATGTTCCTCTTTCAGAACAGCAACTAGATGATTTAATCGCAGTTTCTCAAGAAAGATTTAATGTTTATGGTTTAACAGATGTTTCTATAAGAAAAGTTTCAGATTTTGATAGAAATAATTTTATGTTGGTTGAAATTGCAGGTTCCTCTCCTTCCGACTTAGAAGAATTGATTGCTAAGCAAGGAAAATTTGAAGCAAAAATTGGCAATGAAACTGTTTTTATTGGAGGAAATGAGGATATAACTTATGTTGGAAGAACTGGAAAAGATTCTGGCATAAAGGAATGCTTCAAATCAGGGAATTTGGAGGTTTGCAATTTTGCGTTTTCTATTTCGTTAAGCAAGAAAGCAGCAGAAAGATTTGCAGAAGTCACAAAAAACCTAGAGATTAATACTTCATCCGGTGGAAGATATTTGTCTAAGACAATTGACTTTTATTTAGATGACCAATTAACAGATTCTTTGTCTATTGCTGCAGATTTGCGAGGAAGAGAAACAACCCAAGTTCAAATTTCTGGTTCTGGTTCTGGAACAACAAGAGAAGAAGCCTATAAAGAAGCAGAAAAACAAATGAAAAAGCTTCAAACAGTTTTAATTACAGGAAGTCTGCCTTTTAAACTAGAAATTGTTAAGTTAGATAGAATATCCTCAAGATTGGGAAACGATTTTTTAAAACAAATTCTAATTGCCGGTTTTTTTGCTTTCTTAGCAGTTGGCTTAATTATTTTCGTTAGATATAGAAAAATAAAGCAGTCTTTGTTGATGCTCTTATTTTTAGTATCAGAAATAATAATTATTTTGGGAATAGCTGCTTTAATAAATTGGAATCTTGACTTGCCTTCTATTGCAGGTATTTTAGCCACTATAGGTACAGGAATTGACAGTATGATCGTTATTTTGGACGAAGCAAAAGTTAAAGAAGAAACAATTAAAGAAAAAATCAAAAAAGCTCTTTTTATTATTATTTGCTCGTTTTCAACAACAGCCGTTGCCTTGCTTCCTTTGACAGGAGCCCTAACATTTATAGGTATTGGTGCTGTTTCGGCAGGATTGCTTAAGGGTTTCGCAATTACAACCTTAATAGGAATTTCAGTAGGAGTTTTAATAACAAGGCCTGCCTTTTCCGATTTAGTTAGACAAATGGAGGGCTAATGAGGCCTTCAAACCATTTTTTTCTTGGTTTTATCTTTTCATTGATTTTTTATTTTATTTTTAATATTTCTCTTTTAGAATTCACTGCTCTTTTTTTGTCTACCTGGTTTTTTATAGATTTAGATATTGTTTTTCTTTTTGTTCTAAAGAAAAAGAGTATTAGCCCTATGAAATTTTTTAAGTGGGCAAGAGATAGAAGAGATTTTGTTTTAAGCTTAAATAAAGAACAAAGAAAAAAATATATTTATCCTTTTAGACTTTTTCATTCAGTTGAAGTTTTAATTTTGATTTTTTTATTTTCTTTTTTTAATAAAATATTTTTATATGTATTAATTGGTTTTATTTTTCATCTTATCTTAGATTGGATAGACCTTTATAACTCGGAATTAAATGTATTTCATAAAGTAAGTTGGTTCTATCATTTGAAAAAACATAAAAAACATAAAAAACATTAATCTATATGTTAAATTTATTAAAAACAAAGATAATTGTAATTACGCGAAGAATCGTCAAGAGAGATTTTTCAGGTAATACAGGGATTGCGATAAAAAATTCTATTTTTCAGTTTTTTACAAATGTTGTAGCAAAGGGTGGAAGTCTGATTTTTACAATAATACTTGCACGAATGCTTCTTCCAGAAAACTTTGGTCTCTATACTTTAGCTTTATCAACAATATTAATTTTTGGAGCTTTTACAGATTTGGGCATTGGAAGTGCCTTGATAAGATATTTATCTAAGTATGGGCGTAATCCGAAAAAAGCAGGAGCATATGTTTTTTTTATAAGGAATTTAAAAATAAAATTAACCCTTTTAGTTTCTTTTGTTTTAGTTTTATCCTCTTATTTTATTGCAAATTTTTATTATAAAAAACCTATTTTTTTGGCCTTGCTTGCAGGCTCTTTTTATGTTATTTTTAATAGTCTACTGGGTTTTGTTATCGGGCTATTTCAAGCAAGAAACAATTTTAAATATCCTTTTTATAAAGAGATTTTTTATCAAATAATTCGTTTGATTTTAGTTCCTATAACAATTATTTTGCTTTTAGATTCTTCAAAAGAAATATTTCTCTTTGGAATTTTTTTATCACTCTCAGTTTGTTTTTTTCTTTCAATTTTCTTTCTTTATCCAAGAATTAAAAAGTATAGAAAAAATGATTTATCAAGTGAAGAAAAAAAGGAAGTTATTAATTTTATTTTGCCTTTAAGTGCAACTGCCCTAACAGGAATATTTTTTGGTACTATCGATATAATCATGCTCGGAAGATTTGTTGAATCATCTTATTTAGCGTATTATCAAGCAGCCTTTGCCTTACTCGGTTCGGTTAGTGTTTTAATCCCATTTGCAGCAGCCTTTTTTCCTATATTTGCCAAACTCCCAAAAGAAAGATTAAATATAGCTTTAAAAAAATCATTGATAATAACTTTTATCTTTTCTTTAGCAGCAATTTTGGGAACTTCGGTTTTTTCTTCTTTTGTTGTTAAAGTAGCTTATGGCAAAGAATATCTTTTGGCTTCAAGCATTTTGAGAATAATCTCTGTTCTTTTATTAATTGATTCTTTTAATGCAATTTTTTCAAACTTTTATGTTTCTCAGTCAAAAAATAAGTTTTTGGCTAAGACACTTATTTTTTCTACTACTTTAAATATAATTCTTAATTTCTTTTTGATAAAATATTTTTTACAATTTTCAATGTATCATGCAACGATAGGTGCAGCTTTAGCTACAATTTTGAGCAGGAGTTTTTTACTAGCTATTCTTTTTTTTAAATCAGGAATATCTGACAATCGCAAAAAAAGCAATAATTAAAAGTATGAGGCATATCATTAATAAAGTATTAATTTCATTTTTTTTGTATTCCCTAATGATATTTCCAGCGAAAAGAGATATTTTTTCAACGAATTTTTCACCCTCAACTTTTAAGTCAACCCAACTTCCAATTTCAATCATATTTTCTTCGTCGTAAAAATAAATTATTCCAGAAAAATTTCCACCATATTTAGGTGTGAAACAAAATTCGTATTTTCCTTCTGAATAATTGTACTCAATTTCAACTTTTATCTTTTCAGCAGTTAAGTTGTACTTTTCTAAATCACCTTTTCCATCAAAAGACCATTTTGAGCCAATCGTATAATTTTTTTCAGGCAAAATCCAAATATTAACACATTTTGTTTCGCCTTGTTTCATTTCAAGTGTTTGTTTTGTTGGTGAAATTTTTATTGCTGAGGAAAAAGATAAAATGAGTATAAGTAAAATAAAGACTTTTGTTATTTTTATTAATCTTGCCATACCGGAACAATTCTGAATCTTATAGCGTTTCTATAATTTTGAATATCAAAAGGAATTGGTTTTTTATAATCAGATAAATCTAATAAAACAGATTGATCTCCATTTGTGCCGCTCCATGTAGCATTTTGTAATCCTGTTGAGCCTATAATACTCCAATAACCTGCATTTTCAGTTAGGTTAAATATCATTTTATAACTTCCGATTTTTGTCCATTTGCTTTTGCTTGATTCATAAGTTCTTGCGAAATAAAGATTAGAAAAAATTTCATCATTGCTATTAACAAGTATTGGTGTAACTTCAATGTTTATATTTCCTCTTGCTTTTATCTTATACTTTGCTCTATAAGTATTCCAAGGAGACATTGGAATTACATTTCCAAAATGAATTTCTGTTGTATTAATCTCAACTTCCGCCCAAGATTGAGTTGATTCTAAATTTGCTAGAATCTCCATTTCAGCTGAGGTTTCTGTTTGCGTATAACTCTCGTTTCCTATAAAAATGCCTGACGCGTCTGCCTTTACAAAACCTAAAAGAGAAATAACAATTATTAAAATTATCATCTCTTTTTTCATAATCCTTAAATTTTTTCAATATTTTTAAGGTTTTTGTTTTCATAATTTAGAAAGGCTTTTAATACTTTTTTTACTATTACTTTCATGAAGATTTTTTTTAAGAGAGCATGTCTTGAAGATATTATTAATATTGTAAAAAAATCATCCGAAAGAAAAATATTTAATTTTCTAAATCTTTATTGTGTTTATTTATTTTTTAAAGAAAAAACTTTCAGAGAAGCAGTTTCTGAAGAAAAAAATACTATAAATCTTCTCGACGGTTTTTTTCCAGCTTTTTTTCTTTCTCTAAAAAAATTT
The DNA here is from genome assembly GCA_038885615.1 of Candidatus Pacearchaeota archaeon. Taxonomy (GTDB): domain Archaea; phylum Nanobdellota; class Nanobdellia; order Pacearchaeales; family GW2011-AR1; genus CAKZRD01. Next base: position 231,237 of record JAVZZP010000001.1, on the reverse strand, counting down.
AAAAAAATTTCAAGAGTGCGTGGACCAACTTTTACGAGAGAGATCTTTTTAAACAAAGAACTTTCTTCTTCAAAAAAACATTTTTTTATAGGTTTAGAAAAAAAGGATTTAAATGTTTTAAGAAAAAACTTCCCCTATTTAAAAAAAGTTGATTGTTACAATCCTCCCTATATAAAAGATGTTGTCTTTCCCGATGAGGAAATAGAAAAAATATCTAAAAAAATAAATAAATTCAAGGCTGACTTTGTATGGGTTGGAATAGCAAGCCCCAAACAAAACATTCTCTCTTATCAGCTTTTTAAAAAAACTAATGCAATATATTTCTTTAATGTTGGCGCAGCAATGGATTTTCTCTTAGGAAAAAAGAAAGAGGCTCCTTCTTTTGTAAGAAAAATAGGAATGGAGTGGTTTTATCGTCTAGTTACAGACTTTAAATACTCAAAAATAAAAGTTTGGAGAAGTTTTATTGCTGTTTTCTATTTGCTTTTTGGAAGGGTAAAGATTGATTTAAAGGATTAAAAGGAAAGGTTTTTATTTAGTAGTATGCTCTTGGTTTTATGAAGAAGGTTTTGTTTTTAAGTTTTTTGCAAACATAAATTAAAAAAATTATTTGTTCTATCATGGATTTATAGAACTTTTTTATTATTTATTAAGTTGCTGCAACATTGTATGAAAATAAATAAGAAAACCGAATATATTAGATTTCTAGCTTCTAGATTTAATTTTTTTTAATTTAACATTATATTTTTTATAACCATACTATCCTATTCCCGTACTCCAAAAACGTTGAATATATTTTTTAATAAAATGTCGTTTAAAGCATTAGGAAAACGATATAATTACTCCTCCTTCATTTAAATGTTTTAATAAATTATTAACGCCGACATCTAAATTTCTTAAACGTTCCATAACTTCTTCATGAATCTCAAATCAAACTTTTCCTTGGAATTAATTTTTCAATATATCCAATGATATATTTTGCTTTAACATTCCTCCTGTTCGCATTTCTTTGCTTAATCTTAACATCTTTTTTGAATAATCCAACATAGTAAGATTTCTTATTTTGTCTTTATTTTTTAATAAATATTTATTGAACCCTGACCTGTACCGCTGCCAGCCTCCATTAAAGAAATTTTTCTTTTTTGGTATACGGTTTATTAAATAAGGGCTAGCCTATCTTTCTACCTGATCTTAAACAATAATTCTTTTCTCGTCCTTTTTGAAAAACTTAATTTTTAAATTTATGTTTTAAGTACATTAGTCTCAGTAAAGTAAATAACTTTAAGATAAAAAAAGGAACAGGAATACTTCCGTGAATTCTAAAAATTAATCTAAATTTATATCTTTTAGAAAATTCTTTCATTTTTTTTCTAGCATTATAAAGGTCCTCTATTTTTTTCTCGTTTAAAGTATTAATTGTTGAGGAAGGGTTATACCTATAGTAATAGGTTGCTTTTGGAACAGTCACTATTTTATTACAAAAATATACTGCCTTTAACATAAAAAGAATATCTTCATAAAAAACACCTTCTTCAAAAAAAAGATGATTCTTTTTGAGAAGTTTTTTTGAAAATAAGACATTACATACAGATCCTCTTTTTTCTATTTGAGAAATCTTTATTTTTTCTTTTATATTATAATAAACCTTTTTTTCTTTAAAGAAGTAGTAATATTTGTTTGTTTTCTCATTAAACATAGAGCAAATTACAACTTCTGCATTTTTTTTCTTTGCAGTTTTGTATAATCTTTCTAAATATGTTTTATTTATCCAGTCATCTGAATCTATAAATGAAATATACTCTCCTTTAGCTATTCTTAATCCAAGATTCCTACAAAAACCCTGTCCTCTATTCATTTTTTGATTAAATACTTTTATTCTTCGGTCTTTTTTTTGATAATCTTTTAAAATCTTTAAGGAAGAATCATTTGAATTGTCATTTATACAAATTATTTCTATATTTTTTAAGGTTTGATTAATTATAGAATTTAAGCACTTTCTTAAGAACTTTTTGCTATTATACACGGGAATGATAACGGATATTAATGGTTTTTTCATTTTAATTTTCTTATAATTTTCTTATAATTAAATTCGCTTAAATTAATCCTAGGCAGATAAAGTAGATCATCTTTGTAATTAACAGGTCTATTTTCCGTCGTAACTCCACTAACAAATCCTAATCTTTTTATTATTTCCGAATGTTTTTTTGAAATAGAGATTATATCCCCATAAGGATAAGAAAAATGTTTTGTTTTTATATTAAGATTTTTTTTTATTAAATTTTGTGCTTTTATTATATCCTTTTCTATTTCCTCCTCTTCTTTAGAATTGAAAAAGAAATGGCCATCCCCGTGATTCCCGATAGTTATTAAGGGGTTTTTTAATTTTTCTCTAATCTCTTTCCACTGTAGAAAAAGAGAATTATAATAATCCTTTTTAACCTTCAATTCGTAATTAGAGAACAGGTCTTTTAATTCTTCTTCATCTTTTAAGAAAGCAATCTTTCTCCTAATTTTTTTAAAAAGAGCATTTTTTTCTTTTAGACTTTTACATTTGTATTTCTTATTTTTAAATATGACCTCCTCATTTTTTAAAATAATCTCTTCTAATAAATACCACCAATAAAAAAATCTTCTTTCTAAAAAAGAAGTGCTCAGATAAAATACAAAAGGGATTTTATATTTTTCAAGAATTGATAACCCTCTTTCAAAAACATCTTTATAGCCGTCATCAATTGTCAATATAATCTCTTTTCCAGTTAATTCTTTTTTTTTGAACATTTTAATAAATCTTTCAATACTAATAAAATTATATTTTTTCTTCCTACATAAAATTATAAATTCCTCTAAACTCTTAGGAGAAATTTTTAGAATTTCGTTTATTTTTATGCCTTCTTTATTTATTTCTTCTACCCTATGGATTATAAAAATGTATGCTTTAGGCCGATAAAACATTTCTTTTAATTTTACTCTTATCTTTTTACAAAAAATTTTAGGATATTGCTTTATCATCTTATAATCTTTTTAAAAGAATTCTTTTTATCTCAAGAATCAGTAGTTTTTTCTCTAATTCTTTATTTATTTCAATTTTTTTTGGGTGTACCAATGGAAATTTCAATTCAAATTTAGGAAGAGAAATATACTTTTTATCTATTTTATTAAATCTTGTATGGGTTGCTTCTTCATCGAACCCTATGTTTTTTATTAGATTCACTTTTGGAATAACACAAAGACCTCTATTTATAAAATGTGCTATCTGAAAAGCATAGCCCCAAGAGTCTACTTTTCTTGATAGCATATCCTTTACTCTTTTTTTCCATAACACTCTTTCAATAATATTAGGAATATACTTATACAATTCATTACTTTTTTCTATTTCTAAATATCTCTTTACATCTAAATCTTGTTTCTGCCAAGATCTTCTCCATATTCCAGTACCGCTAGTGTGAACTTTAGAAAAAAAGTAGCTCTCACTTATATTTACTCTTTTTAAGAAATTAACTCCTCCCACACTCATTATCTTCTCATTATTTTTATAGTATTCAAGTATCTCTTGCATAAATCTAAAATAGGTCTTACTAGGGATAGTATCATCTTCCAAAACCATACATCTATCTTCTAAATTTAATACCCAGCTTATTGCTTTATTAGAAGCTATTCTACATCCCAAATTTTTCTCTCTAAATAAAGTTTTCACTTTACACGGCCAATCAATATGGCTTAAAACATATTTTCTGACAGCGTCTGTTTTCTTTTTTTCTTCCTCGTTTCTTGGCCCGTCTGCTGCTATATAAAGTTTTGTCGGTTTTGCCTTTCTAATTTCACCAAAAACTTTTTTTGTAGTTTCTAGTCTATTAAAAATTAGGAAAAGGACAGGTGTTGTTAGTTTAAAGTGTTTTGGGTTTTTCATTTTTTACAAACAACCATTATTTCCTCTGAAAACTTACCTAAATTAAAAGGTAAAAAGAAGTCATAAAATTTAATTTTTTCTATTTTAAATGAAAATCTCTCTAAGAGATTTTTTAAAACTTCTATATTAAAGCAACAAAGATGTGTTTCATAACCTCCATAACTCTCCATTCTTTTATTAAATATATAAAAAATTATTCTTCTCCAAGAAAGAGAGTTAGGTGTTAATAAAATCAATCTTGATTTTTTATGCATCATTTTTCTTATATTAATAAGGGCCGTTTTTTTATCTGTTAAATGTTCTATTACATGTGAGAAAATTATAATATCAAATTTTTCTTTTTCCTTAATTTTTTTTTCTATATCTTCTCCCTTTTTAATATCAAAATTTTTATATTTGCACAAAATATCTTTCGGTTTAAATTTTAAGAGCTCTTCATTTCTTCCTCCAATATCAATTATTTTGATTGGCTTCTTGTCTTTGTTTATTTCTTTCCATATCTCAATATATCTGTTTCTCATTACCAGTACCTCCCATTTTCGATTTTTTTATAATTCTTTGGTTTTTCCTCTTCAGTCGGTTTAGTCCAATATTTATTTATTCTCATTTCTTTTTCTTTATTTTCTATTGCTTTAGCTTTTATACCAAAAAAGTATTGTAGCGCTCCGCCAACATGTATCCCTTGCTTTCCTCTTTGCTTGACATAAGCGGCAAGAGGCAAACCATAAGCACCACAACCTATTAAAGCCACATCGAAATCTTTTTTGTCAATTTCTTTTTTCATATAATCTAAAGCTTCAAACCAGTCTTTAAACCTTTCGTCTTTTTCTCCTGCAATAGTCTGAACTGCTTTTATTATTTCAAGTTTCTTTAATTTCGGAAGAATTTTGAGTTTGCCCATCTTTTTATATTGTTTTTTTATTGTTTCTTCAAAAGGATGAATCACAAGAACTTTTTTTCCTTCCAACGCCTTAACCCAAGGCTCTAAATGACTCAAAACACCCAAACTAAAAAAAGCTTTTATATTCGGAAAATTTCTTATCCATTTTCTTTTCCAATTAAAATGATTTAGATAGTTCCAAACACAAAGATAGTCAATCTGTTTTGATGCTTCAAAATAAACCCTTCTAAATTTTGGAAGAAGTTTTTTGTCATTTGGAAAAAAACCTGAATAAAAGCATAAATTCTCAAGTTCATCATTGAAGAGATTTCTAAACTCCGTGCTTCCATAACGGCAAACCATAAAAGGTTCTTTTGATTTAAGTTTTTCAATAATTATTTTATTTGCCTCTTTATCATCCAGGATTTTAATTCTTCTTTCTCCATTCCAAAGTCCAACTTTTTTTAGATAAAGAGTTTTCAACCACCAAAAACCAATTGTTTTTCCATAAATTCTTCTAAGCTCTTCGTAAAGTTCTGGTCTTTGCCGAAGGAAATTGAGGAGACGAGTCATTTTTTAATTAAAAGATATTACGGGCATTTCTTTTATTTTATATTTTTTTTTGTTTTTTTCTATCCAAACATTTAAAAGAATCTCACCCAATAGACCGATAGCTCGCCTATCATATCCTTCCCTTTTTTCTAGGTCTAATAAATCTTCAACTTTTGCTAATATCTCAAATAGCCATTTTGAATATCTGCAAAAAACTTCTTTTTTCATAATAAAAAGATTACAAAAATATGCGCTTTTTGATTTCAGTACAATAGATAAGTATTTTTTTTCTTTAGGAAAATATTTCTTTATAATAAATTCAAGTTTTTTTAAATCTTCTTCATGCACCTTTCCATACTTATTGTAATGATTTTTGATAGGAGGATTTGGAACTTCATATCTTATTGGAAGAATAATATCATAATCCTCTATTATTTTTTTTATTTTATTTATTTCACCAAGGTGATTTTTTTCAAATTCTGAAAAATTTTTCTTTTGTTCTTCTTCAGAAATACTTTTTTTTAAAAAGTATCTATATATTTTTCTTATTAAAAAAAACAAGTTTAACTTATCAGAAATTTTTTTTCCGTAAAAATAAATAATAGAATAAATTTGATTCTTTTTATTGATTCTAGGTTTTAGGGCAAAATACCTTCTATAATGACATAATCCTATATAATCCGGATTTCCTATTTTTTTGTAATTTTTCCAGGCCCAATACATCGCCGTTAATTCACAGTATTCTCTATTTTTCTGAGAAATGTTCTCTCCAGTATCATCTCCTATCCACGGTTTTGGTAATTTTATTTTTGAAATACTTCTCCCTGCCTGTATAGGTTGATAGATCTCGTCTTTTATAAACGGAAAATCTTTATGACCTACAATTAATATTTTTATTTTAGAGGGTTTCATTTTTTATCTCCTCAAATAAGTTTAGTGCCTCCTCTATACACTGGTCCATATTTAAGTATTTATATTTTGCTAATCTTCCTAAAAAATAAACATTTTTCTCTTTTTTTGCAAGCTCTTCGTATTTTTTGTATAAATCTTTTGCTTCTTTTGTCGGCATTGGATAATAAGGTTCGCCCCTTTCTTCAGGAAATTCAATAGATATGGTGGTATTTGGGCATGATTGTTTAGTTACATGCTTTATCTCTACTATTCTTGTATAGGGAATATCTTCTTCAGGATAGTTTATTTGTCCGATCTCTTGAACATACTCTTTTCTAAAAGAAGCGAAAATAAATTTTAAGCTTCTATATGGTAAATTTCCAAATTTATAATTAAAATATTCATCTATTGGGCCAGTCCATATAATTTTTTTTGCTATTTTTGATAAATTATTTTCATAAGTTTTACTTAAGATAAGTTTAATATTCTTATTGGAAATCATTTTTTCAAACATTTTTGTGTAACCTTCTTTTGGCATTGCTTGAAAACCTTCTATTATATAATCGTCATTTTCATTATACCTTATTGGGATTCTAGCAGTAACTTCTTTATCTAAAAACTTTGGTTCTATTCCCCATTGTTTTTTTGTATAACCTTTAAAAAACCCTTCGTAAATTTCTTTTCCTACGAGAGATAAAACTTGTTCTTCTGCATTTTTTGGTTCTATAATTTCCTTTTGCCTTCTTTCTTCTAAAAACCTCTTAACTTCTTCTTCATCCTTTAGTTTTACATTAAAAAACTGTTCAATTGTTTTTTTATTTATAGGAAAAGAATAAACTTTTCCTTTTATACAAACAGCTACTTTATATCTCTGTTCTATCCACTCTGTAAAATTAGATAAATAATCTATTACTACTTTATCTTTTGCCCTGAAATAATGTGGTCCATATTTATGAACCAAAACACCAAAATCGTCATAATAATCATAACAATTTCCACCGATATGGTCTCGTTTATCTATCATTAAAATCTTTTTTCTTATAGACGCAAGTCTTTCAGCCATAACGCAACCAGATGGACCTGCCCCGACGATTAAGAAGTCATATTTTTCCATAAGAATAATTTTCTGTTTAATTCTATATTTTTGTATACTCTTAATAAAGTTAATAAATTGTTAAATTTTTTTGGTGAGATAAATTTTTTTTTATAGAAATCTTTTAATTCAAGTATTTTCCCTTTTTTTAATTTTTTGTCAATTAAACTTAATATTCTTTCCCCTCTTTTGCCCATTTCTCTAGCGACACCAGATCCGTCTATTCTCCAACGCCACTTTTCTAAAAAATCTTTAAAATTAACACAGTAAAAATGAAGTATATAGGCATTAAAAGGAAGTATTGTCCATTTAAGTTTTTTGTTTGAATTTGGTTGATGAATACCTAAATCCATTATGTATGGTTTAACTCTTGTTATAGACTTTCCTGCTATATGGGCATTAAAGAAGATTTTTGAAAATTTCCAAAAGTTATTTTTAAATAATTTTATCTCATAGAAAGGATTTTTATAATTTTCTTTTTCAATAACTGCTTCTAAGGTCGGAAGCCTGATGTAATCATATTTTTTTGAAACTTTTGATAAACTATTTTTCATTTTTTCTTTAAAATAAATTAATTCATCAATATCTAAATGACATATCCAATCAAAATTTTCATTTAAAGCAATTTTTAAAGCTTTTATACTATTTTTTCTTTGTCTAATCTCTATACTTGATTTATGATCTTCAGAATAAAAAAAACTTACTTTCTTCCCATATTTCTTTTTTAAATTTATCAAACCCTTAATATTTTTATTTCTTTTATCTAAAAATAAAAAAATTTTGTCTACACCAATATTTAAATGATAATTTATCCACTGTTCAATTGTTTTTTTATTGCTTCTTACGGTTGAAACAATACAAATTTTTTCATTCATTTTTTCACTATCCATCAGTCGGTTCTAGAAATATATGGCACTATCTTTTTTTTTGAACAAAATTCAATTAATGCTTGTCCAACTCCTCTAAAAGAAGCAATATCATGGCCTGCCATAATTCCTCCTTTTTTTACTATAGGCCAGTATTTATTCATATATTCTTTTACATATTTGTATTCGTGGTTTCCATCAATGTAAATAAAATCAACTTTTTCTTTTATTTTTTTAATTGCATTATTAGAATAATCTTTTATCCATAATATTTTATCAGAATATTTTTTTAATCTTTTTTTAGCAGCTTTTTCTGTTTTAGATAATTTTTCTTTGTTTTTATCTTTTTCAGATTTTATGTATTCAGAATATTCTTCATATGGATCTATAAGATATATCCTTTTCACATTTAACTCTTTTAGAATGATCTTAGCATTAAAACCTTCAAAAGTGTCTATTTCTATGCAAACAATTTCTTTATTATTAAAATGTTTTTTAGCAAATCTTACAGAATGTCTTGGGTAATCTTTTAAAATTACAAATTTTAATCTTTCAGATAAAAACTTGTTAATTTTTTTTATCATATAAAATATTAAAAATTTTATTTTAAAAACCTTTATATATTTATCAAAATTATTAAATCTATGAAAGATAAAACTGCTAAAGTTATTAAAAAAGAGTATTTTTTTCTCTTATCATTTATTTTAGGATTTTCAGTAATTTGGGTTTATTATTTTATTAATTGGTCTTCAACTGCAAGTCAAGACGCATTTTGGTATGTTAGATTATCTGAAAATTTAATTAAAGGAAAAGGATACACTTTAGATGGTAATTACCCTCATGCACAATACCCTCCAGGACTTCCTATCTTGTTAACTCCTTTTTCACTATTTCTTTCTAACAATCAGCATTTGGGCATTATCTTAATATACTTTTTTGCAGTTATTTCTATAATTCTTTCTTTCTTCATAGGAAAGGAACTTTTTGGTGTATTTGGCGGTATGGTTTCTTCTTTTTTAATTACCCTCAATTCAATATTTATTGCAAATTCAACTTTAATTTGTTCTGAAATACCTTTCTTGTTTTTTTCTACACTCGGTCTTTATTTATTTATAAAATCCTACGAAAAAAGAAATTTAATAATTCCGGCAACAGCATGTCTTTCTTTTTCAGCATTAATTCGCTATGATGGTCTTTTACTTATTTTTCCAATCGCTTTTTATATGTTTTTAAGAAAAAAAGATTTTGAAGATTTCTTCTTTTCTAAAAAAACATTTATTGCTATAGGTATTGCTATCTTAATTTTAGGCCCTTGGTTTTTAAGAAATTTTATTGTTTTTGGGAATCCTTTTGCTAATAGTTACAATTCTGGAGATACGGGAATTACATTTCAACATACTTTAGAATACTTGTTTTTGTTAAAAGATGCAGGAGTTTTTTTTGTTATCTTTTTTATTGGAGGGTTTATTATCTTTTTATTTAAAGAATATAAAAACAAGATGTTGGCAACCTTTTTTGTTTGGTTTGTAGTTTATACTTTGTTACATATATGGTGGTGGTCAAGATCTTTAAGATTTTATTGTGAGGTTTTAATAATTATGGTTCTTTTTTCAACCTTATTTTTTGTTTTTATTTTTAACAGACTAAAAAAAATAAACAAAAAATACTTTTATCTGATAGTCTTTCTAGTTACTCTTTTATATGCTTTCGAACAAATTTTTGTTTTTTTACCTAAGCAAGATCAAATAATTATATTTAATTTTTACGACCCAATAAAACAAATTTCAGAATATTCCTCTCAAAATCTTCCAAAAGATGCTGTTTTGGTTGTTCCAGAATGGGTTGTTTATACAACTTTTATTAAAGACAAAAATATTTTAGATTATAGAAGTGGTTTTAATTATCTCCTTTCGACAAATAATACCATTTACTTTTTTACAGATAATCTTCATTCATGGTTAGTTGATCCTTTTTATCCAAAAGAAGGTAAAATTGTTTTGCAAGTTCAAACACAACAAGGTTTTCCAGTTAAATTAGAAATGAAAGCAAAAGAGATAAAAACTTTTGAGAAGCAATTAAGAGATAGAGAAATAAATGCAACCCTTTGGGAGATAAAAGGTTTTAGAATTATTTCTTAATTTTTTATTCTCCATTTTATCAAAGCAAAAACAGCTTTTATTCCATCAATAAATTTTATTTTTTTGCCTTCTTTTTTTGTTCTTGGAAGATACTCTATTGGAATTTCTTTTATCTTAATTCTTTTTTTTAAAATTTTTGAGGTTATTTCTGGCTCTATTTCAAACCCATCCGAAACAAGATTCAATTCTTTTAAAACTTCTTTCCTAAATGCTTTATATCCTGTTTCCATATCAGTTACTCTTTGCCAATAAAATAAAGAAGTCAAAAAAGAAAGAAAAATATTAGCTAAATAATTTGCTAAACAACCTTTCTTATTTTTCTTTAAAAATCTAGAACCATAAACAACTTTCTCTTTTTCTAACTCTTTAATTAAAGAGGGGATATCTTTAGGATTATATTCTAAATCTGCATCTTGAAACACAATAAAATCCCCTACTGCTTTTTCTATTCCTTTTCTTAATGCATATCCTTTTCCCTTATTTTTTTTATAAGAGACAACAATTATTTTTTTACTAAATTTTCTTAATTCTTTTAAGGTATTATCTTTACTTCCATCATTTATTACGATTATTTCTTTTTTTAATTTTAGTTTTAAAACATCTTCTAAAACTTTTTTTATTGTTTTTTCTTCATTATAAACAGGAATTATTATAGAAACCTTTTTCATTTTGTTATGAGCCAAATTCCGAAAATTATAGCTAAAACACCTAATATTTTATATAAGTTTAAACTCTCTTTAAAAACTATAAAAGAAAGAATAGTTACAAAAATATAGCTAGTTGCAATAATCGGATATAGAATTGATAATTCTCCAAATTTCAATGAATAAACAAAAAGCAGGGCAGAAGTTCCATAAAAGATAATTCCTAAAATCAAATGAAAGTTTAAAAAAAGCCCATTAAAACTAAAAGAAAAATCTTTTGAGGCTATTTTAAAAAAAGTCTGCCCTAATGAACCAAGCAAAGCACAAAAAAGAACCAATAAATAGAGAAGATATTTTTCCATCTTTTACTCAAAAAATTTATCCATACCCCCAAATCCATTTTTAATAAAGTAGTCTGGATCTAAAAATTCTTTATAGACTGGCGTATCTTCGGGATATTCAACTTTCCATATTTTTAGAGGAGCTCTTATTCCTTGATACCAAATAAATTCATTTAAACCGGGATAAAACTGCTTGAAATATGCAACAACAGGATCATCCTCAAAATGAGCTTTTTTTATTGTAGGATATTCGTTATAAGGATCATTTAAAATGTAAAGTCTTCCCATTAAGCTATTAAATGTTCGTGGAGATAGATAAATTATCGCACCGCTATCAACGATTTTTCCTTGTTTTTCATCTATTAAAGGTATAAAATAAATCAAAGAATCAATGCCTTTCTCAAAAGAGAATATTTCTCCATCTCTGTAAATGTGTTTTATTGGGATTCTATGTTGTTTGTTATTATAAAAGAAAACTGCTGTTGGCTGTTTTATAGAACTGAAATTTCCTAAATTTTCAATCTCAACAATAACTCCTGCAACATAAGCATTGCAAACCATTTGTTGTGTTTTTGTTACAGTTATTCCTGGAATGAAAACTTTTGAGCCATTATCTGTTTCAAAAGAAATATCTCCATCAACACAACCTCCTAATTGATAAACCCTTATTTCTCCTTTTGATGTTTCCTGAGTTTGTCTTTCATCTAACGGACCTCCAAAAATTCCCGCTGAAACTCTATCCCAAGAATCATTGCTTCCTATTTTTGAGAAAGCACCATATTTTCCCATCTCGGTTGGGTCAATTAGCAAATAAGAAACATTCCAAGTTTTCATATAGCTTAAAGCTGTTTTTGGATTTGGAGTTGTCAATAAATATCTTCCGTTATAATGGTCTGTGTGGTCTCCGCCAGAATGCCCCCCGTCTGTTACGGTTGGCCTGTTGGCCAAAGTTTGTATAAAATAACCATAATCCCACCAGTGAGTAAAAATGTCTTTTTCATTTGTGTTTTCTCTAACCCATTTCATCGCATTTTGCCACTGAATATTTGCAGAAGGCCCAATTCTAGATGCTTGGATTTTTGAAATTTCATAAATTCCGAAGCTTAAATTTCCTTGGACAAAAGGAACGCCAAAAATATAGACATATGATAAAATTATTGTTATTAAAACAACACTAAAATAAATGTATTTTATTTCTTTGTCTTCTTTTTTCTTTATTCTTTTTATAAACTCTGAAATTCCGTCGGCCGCTATCAAACAAATAAAAGGAGTTATTAAGAAAAAGCTTCTTATAGCTGCCCTCGCATTCATAGCTACAGTTACAGCAAGAGCAAACAAGATTACTTCGTCAATCGAAATCTTAAACCTCTCTTTTGAAGAAATATAAAATAAGAAAGTTAAGAAGACAACCCCGCTAATAGCATAAAGCGCCTGGCTTATAAAATTCTCTCCATTAAGCAAACTACTGTCAGAAATTCTTGAAAAAAGAATTCCAAAAAGCAACAGCATACTTGATCCAGAAAAAGCTATTTTGGTTTTTATGCTCTTAGAATTTAAACTTAGATTAGCACAGACAAAGATTAAACCAATAAGAAAAAATAAAAACAATATCTGCCCATTTTGGTTTATTAAATCAACTAAGTGCGGTTGAGCGTTTTCAGCTACCGTGGTTCCAAGTCTTCCACCAAAATCCCCAAAGAAAGGATAAATTAATGTCGCCCAGGCCCTTCTAAACATTTGAATAGGGTGTTTTCCTATTGCAACCAAACCAATAATTCCAAGAATAGCACTAACCCCAAGAGAATAAAAATGAAAATAATTTTCTTTAATTTTTAAAAATTTTATTTTTTCTTTGTACTTCAAAAAAAGAAAATCAATAATAGAAAAAACAAAAACAAACAAAACTAATACTCCCTGACTATCTAAAAACCTGGAATACATATACTCTGCTTTGCTTCCTAGAATTGGAGTAAAAATAACAGAAAAAACAATCCAAATAAAATAAAACAAGAAAAAATTTTCTTTTTTTTCAGAATTAAATAAATAATGTAAAAGCATAGTTAAAGGAAAGAAAACCAAGACAAAAGTTATTGCTCCGCCCCACGAAACTAAAACCAAAGCAGTTAAAAAACCGCATAAAACCCCATACAATAAAGAATTTTTCCAATTTTTTTCATAGTTTTTTAAAGAAAAATAAAGCCCAATCATTAAGGCAAAAATCGCAAATACTCCTATATGGTCGTGATCATAAAAACCAGCAATACTTCTAAATAAAAAACCTGGAGCAAAAGCTAAAAAAGCACTTCCTATTAAACTAGCGATTTTTGATTTTGTTAATAAATAAGAAAGAATGAAAAACAAAATTAATCCTATAGCAAAAAATATTGGTGCAGAAATTGTTGCCGCATAATCAAAAGTTATCTCGGGATTAAAAATTCTTAATATTTTATAGTTCCAGATTAAATAATCATCGATAAGTTCAGGAATCCACTCTATATTGTAACCAGGACTTCTCAGTTCATCTAATTCAGGTAAATAACCTAGCTTTAACCTTGTTTCTGCTATTCTATAAAAATACAAAGAGTCTAAGTCATTTGAAGTATATTTTCCAGTTGTTTGATCTTTTAGAATTGGAACATTACTCAATCTTATTGAAACAGAGCTATAAAGAATTACTAAAAAAATAAGAATTGTTACTCCCCAAAGAAATTTTTGATTTTTTATTAAATTTTTTAAGAATTCTTTTATTTCTTCGCTTTCTTTCTTTTTTGCCATTTTTTTTATAATTTAAGAGGATTTAAAAATCTACCTTATTCAAAACAACCCTTTAAACGACAAAAACGCAATTCCAATAAAAATAAATTCAATAAAAAGTATAAGCAAAACAACATCTTTTTCATAAACTCTTTTCTTAAACTTAGAAAGGAACCAAATTCCAAAATGAGTTAAGCCGCAGATTTTTTCATACTTTAAAGAAAGAGAACCATCTTTGTTCGGTTTGCCGAATGATTGAATTTCAAGTTTTCCTCTTAACTTGAGAATCATTTCAATAATAAAAGGAATAAAAGTAATAAATGCTATTTTTTCAAAATTCCCCATTATAGCCATAGTTGCTATCAAACTTCCAATAGAATAGGTAAGAATATTCCCTCCGAAAACTTTAGCTGGACACCAATTGAATATTAAAAAAGCAAGTAAAGAAAAAACCATCGTTATTCCTACAACAGAAAGCCAAGGATTTCCGCTAACATAAGAAACATAACTCAAAAAACTTAAAATTAAAACTCCTAAACCTGCTTCTAAACCATTAAAACCTGCCAGAAAATTATAAACACTTGTTACACCAACAACTCCAAGAGGAATTAAAAACAAGGGATAAAATATTCCAAAATTCACAATCCCAAGAAAAGGCAAATTTATTGTTTTTTCTCCGGCGTTTATTACTATCAAAGGAACTGCTGCAATTAATAATGCGAATAACCTGGCTCTTTTAGAGAGACCCTTTTTTTTCCAACCAAGCATATCGTCTATAAAGCCAATAAATCCAGCTAAAACAACCGTCATTAGAGAAGCGAAAATTAAAGTATTTTCTTCAACGCCCCAAAAAGTTCTTAGAGCAACATAAGAGAAGACCCCCATTAAAAAAGAAAACAAAACTATCAGCCCGCCGGAAGAAGCAACATTTTTTGGTGTTTTCCATTTATTCATATCTTCCCAGAGCATCCCTAGATAATGGCACTTTCTTATCCAGAATTTTAGAAAAATAAAACAAGTTATAAAACTAATAACTAATGAAAATATAATTATGCTCATAAAATTATTAAATTTTGCTTATTTAAAAAATATTTGTTTTTAAGCTTCTTTCAAAATATCTTCAATTTCTTCTTCTTCATGCATTGTGTTTTTACCGCAATAATTGCATTTGTCTGGGCGTTTATCTTTTTTTGTTTTATACCCGCAATTTGAACACCTGTAGGTTTTCATATTGTTTCTATAAAAGAATAGTTTAAAATATTTTCGATGCTATCTTATTATTAAAGGAGTTATATAAACTTCTATAAAAGCAGAAGCAATTAAAATTAAAACGCTAAGTATTACCAGGATTATTGCATCTTCCATAATTATCCACAATCTTTCTCCTTTCAAATCTCTTCTCACAAAAGCCACAGAAATTATTCCTCCTGCTAAAGCAGCGACAAAATAAGCAGCAATTTCGGGAATTCCGTGAATAAAATATCTCAAAACTCCAAAATGCATTTTTACAACGTCTTTTGAAAACATTCCTATAGCAGCACCAATAACTGATGCATTCCATATGAGGATAAATATGGCGCCGGCACCAAATATGATAGAAGAAAAAAGAGTAATCATCATTACACCTATATTATTTATTAAAATTCCAAAAAAATGGCCTATATCGGTAGCAGAGCCAGTAACTACACCATATTTTTTCAAGCATTCTTCATATCCACCAGGACTGTTTATAGAACAAAAAGTTTTTATTTGTGCGTCAAAAGTTTTCGGAGCTTCTCCCGGAAGAACTAAATACCAAAAACCGAAACCAATAGTTAATCCAATAAAAAGCCATATTAAGGCCATAATTGCTTTCCAATGCTCTTTTATTAACTTTCCTTCTTCGCTAATTTCCAAGTCTTTTCCTTCTTCTTGTTTAAGAAAAAAATAAAAATAAGGAAAACAACAAATTAAAGTTATTAGGGTAAGTAAAATACCTCTATACTGGTTTAGAACAGCATCTTTAGAAAAGAAGTATGTAATAACAAAAAAAGCAATACTTGCGTAAAACAATCCAATATAAAACATTTCCCACGGGTTTCTTTCTATTCTTTTTAAAGGAAGAATTCTCCAAATCATAAAAAGAAATATACTTTTGTCTTTTTAAAGCTATATGGAAACTAGCTCAACTTTTGTGTCTATAATTTTTTCAAAACTTTTTGCAGCAATATATTTAGCCCCTATTTTTTCACTTTCTTCTATTATTTTTGGATTAGCTTTTTCAACAAGAATCAAATAAGGTTTTTCTTCTAATTTTATTTTTCTTATCAAGGAAACAGATATTTTTTTTATTACATCTAGTTTTTCATTTAAAATAAGACACTTTGATTTTATATCTTTAGAAATTTCTCTTAGTTTTTCTTTCTCTTTTTCCCCAATAGTTGTTTTTGAGGCAGAGGCCCCAGAAGAATCCTTATTCTTTTTAAAAAATTCTTCCGGAGCAACCTTTTTTCTTAGGGCTATATGTATTTCTTTTCCAGTCAATTCTTCAACTTCTTTTCCATCAGGGGCCTGCGCTATATATTTTATTTTTGCATTTTCGCAAACATTTTGTGCTATCAATAAACCGCCTCTATCTCCGTCTACAAAAAGAGTTATTTCTTTCTCATCGCCAAGTTTAGCTATTTCTTTTGGCAGTTTTGTTCCATTCATTCCTATGACATTTGTTATATTGTGTTTTACAAGATTTACTACATCAGCTCTTCCTTCTACAACAATTATCTCTGTTCCGCTTATATCTCCACAAGGCAGTTCTTCCTCCCCGTAGCTGGAAACTTTTGATATCCTAATTGATTCTTTTAATTCTTGTTCCATCTCTTCCATTTCCGGAGCTTCTCCATTAATGCTGTACAAGAGGTCCTTTGCTCTTTTTAAGATGTAATCTCTCTTGCTCCCTCTTACATCATCAATTTTCTTAACAGTTATTTTCGCTTCAGTAGGACCAACTTTGTCAATAGTTTCAAGTGCGGCAGCAATTAAAGCAGTTTCTGTTTTGTCTAAAGCAGATGGAATAATTATTTCTCCTTTTGTTTTTCCATCTTCTCTTGTAAGATTAACTTCTATTCTCCCTATTTTTCCTTCTTGTTGTAGTTCTCTTAATTCCATATTGCTACCAAGAAGGCCTTCAGTTTGTCCAAACACTGCTCCTATAACGTCTGGTTTCTCCAAAGGGCCTTCGGCCTCAAAACTAGCCATTATATTATACTTTATTGATGCAGGACTTATCTTTGCCATTTTTTTCCTCCTTTAATTTAGTTAATAAACTAGAATAAGTGTAACTTTCTTACTTCTTTAGTGAGCATGAAGGTGAAAAACACTTATCTAGTATTTTTTTAAACCTTTTTTCTTTTTTAAATCTTTCCGAAAGATTTTTAAATTATTATTTTTAGCCAACTTTAATTAAAGATGGAGAGAAAAATGGCTGAAGATTTTGATAAAGAGGAAGAGTTTGATGAAGAAGACGAATTGGAAGAAGATTTTGAAGAAGACATAGAAGAAATTGAAGATTAAACTTAAATTATTTCTTTTCAATTTCTTTTGCTTCTTTTAATTTTCCTAGTTTTATATAAATAGCGATTAATTTTTCTTTAACTTTATTTTTTTCATTTTCTTCTAGTTTCATACCAAACAATTTTTCATAAAATTTAACTGCAGAGGATTTTTTTCCAATATTTTCAAAATATTCCCCATATTTAAAATAACTTTCTTTTCTTTTTCTCAATATTTCTCTTCTTTCAGAATCGTTTGCTTCCCTATAGGCTGCCAAAAGCATTTGTTCCGCATCCTCAATTTTTACTACCTTGCAAAAGTTTTCAGATGCCTTTAATAGATTTTCAATTTTTTCTTTAAATGTGCTGTCAAGTCTAGCTCTTAAGGAATAAGATTTTGCAGCTCTTTCAAAAAGTTTTTCTTTTTCATATATCTCACATAAGTTCTTTAAAATAAATCTGTTTATATCAAGCGAGATGTTCTTTTTTAGCACACTTTCTAGATATTCTGCTTTATTTAAATTTGTTTTTATAGAATTTAATTTCTCTTGAACTTCTTCAAGGTTTTTTTCTTTTACGTTAATCATGTATTCTTCTTTTTTTTATCATTTTTAAATTTATATACAATAAACTTAAAAACCACTTTTTTCTTTTTTAACTTAAGGGGTTGTAGCTCAGTGGGAGAGCACACGGCTGAAGACCGTGGTGTCGGGAGTTCGATTCTCCCCAGCCCCATCAAAAACTTTTTAAACCAAAGATAATTCAACTTATTATGAAAAAAGAAGGTGTAAAAAAAGAAAAAAGAAAAAGGTTAAGTGCTTTTGGAGCTGCATTTATGAAGTTGTCGGTTTTTTTTCTCGCGCTCTTTTTAGTTGCAATTTTTCCTCAGATTATTTCTGATTTAGAAGACTGGAAGTGGGCCTTCTTGGTTATATCCATTTTGTTTGCATTTTATCCTATAAAGGAGTATTTTGAAAAATGAAAACTAAAAAAGCAGCAATGGAACTTTCTATCGGGACGATTGTTATAGTTGTTATAGCAATGGTAATGCTTGTTTTAGGTATTATGCTTGTGAGAAATATTTTTTTTGGTAGTCAAAGAGCAGTGTCTGGCTTAAATGACCAAGTTTCTAATGAAATAAATAAACTTTTTGGAGAAGATAAAAAAATTGTTATTTATCCTTCAACAAAACAAATAGAGGTTAGACAAGGAAAACAAGAAGGTTTTGCTATAGGAATAAAAAATAAACTTTCAGGAAGCCAGGCAAAAAATGCTCTTTTTTCTTATGAGATAACTCCTGTTTCGAATGTAGAAAATGATTGTGGTGTTTCTAAAGAAGACATATTAAATCTTTTTGTAGCAGAATCTTATAGAGGAGAAGATATTCCAATTCCTACAGGAGAAAATGAGCCGATAGTTATTTTATTTGAAACAGGAGAGGGTGATCCTCTCTGTACAGTTAGATTTAGAATTGATGTCAAAGCAAACGAAAATAATTATGCAACAACACAAGTTTATGTAAAGTTTAGAGATTAACTTTTAAACCTATTTTTGCTCTATTTTTTATGACAAAAATTTTTGTTTTAGGAGATTTTCATGGAGAATTAACAAAAAAGATTATTAAAAAAATACAAGCTGAAAAACCAGAATTTATTTTATCTTTCGGAGATTTTTGTGGAAGTGAAGGGGCAGCAAAATTTTATTTTAATTATATTTATGGAAAAGACGAAGAAGAAATTCCAGAAAAAATCTTAAAAAAATATGAAAAAATAGAAAAAAATTCCTTTGAAAGAGGAAAAGAAGTTATTGAAAAACTAAAGAGTTTAGGCATAAAAATTTATGCTATTCACGGAAATTGGGATCCTTGTCCTTATCCATACGACATTGTTGGAAAAAGAAAAGATAAAAATTTTTCTTTTAAAAAACTCAATGACGGAAATTTTAGACTAGTTGATTTTAGTTTAATCAATGAAAAAAGTTTTATTCTTGTCGGAGGAGGAAGTTCAACTTCTCCTGGAATTTTAACAAAAGATGTTCTGAAAAAATCCTTAAAAGAGGCAAAAACAAACAAAGAAAAAATTCTTGTTTTTTTTAATTTTGTTAAAGCAAAAATAGAATATAGAAGAAGAGAGGTTGCACTGATTAAATTATTCAGAAAAGCAAAAAAAATTCAGAAAAGAGCAAAAAAGCCAATAATTTTCTTAACACATAATTGCCCTTATAAAACAAAACTTGATTTAATAAAAAAAGGCCCTGCAAAAGGCAAACATTACGGTTCTTTTCTTGAAAAAGAAATAATAAAAAGATTTCAACCGGATTTTGTTTTCTCTGGCCACATTCACGAAAGTCACGGAGAAACAAAAATAGGCAAATCAAAAGTTTTCAATGTTGGTAGCGCAACAGAGGGAAGATTTAAAATACTAGAAATCTAATCTTTCTTATGTCCCTCAAACTTTATAACACTTTAACGAGAAAGAAAGAAATTTTTAAGCCATTGAATCCCCCGATCGTTACTATGTACACTTGCGGGCCAACTGTTTATTGGTATCAGCATATAGGGAATCTTAAGGCATATATTTTTTCGGATATTCTTTCAAGAACTTTAAAGTTTAATGGTTTTCAAGTCAAGAAAGTCATAAATGTTACAGATGTTGGTCATTTAACCTCCGATGCTGATGAAGGCGAGGACAAAATTGAAAAAGCTGCTAAACGAGAAGGAAAAACAGCTAAAGAAATAACTCATTATTATTTTAATCTTTTTCATGAAGATTTAAAGAAGCTTAATATCGAAGAGCCTTTTGTTTGGAGTTGGGCGACAGAACACATAAAAGAAATGATTGAGTTGATAAAAAAACTCGAAGAAAGAGGTTTTACTTATAGGACTTCAGATGGAATTTATTTTGACAGTTCAAAATTTGAAAATTACGGAAAACTTGCTAGATTAAAGAAAGAAGGTTTGCAAGCTGGAAAAAGAGTTGATTTAAAAGAAAAAAGAAATCCAACAGATTTTGCTTTATGGAAATTTTCTGAGAAACCCGGCTTAAGACAACAAGAGTGGGAATCTCCTTGGGGGTTGGGTTTCCCTGGTTGGCACATTGAGTGTTCTGCAATGGCAATGAAATATCTTGGAGAAACAATCGACATTCACACAGGAGGCATTGATCATATTCCAGTTCATCACACAAATGAGATTGCTCAAAGCGAGGCAGCTACCGGAAAAAAGTTCGTTCGTTTTTGGCTTCACGAGAATTTTTTAACCTTTAAAGGAGAAAAAGTTTCAAAATCAAAAGGAGGACTTTACACATTAAGTGAATTAGAGGAAAAAGGTTTTTTGCCTTTGTCATATAGGTATTTTGTTTTAACAGCTGTTTATAGAAAACCATTGGATTTTTCTTTGGAAATTTTAGAAAATTCTCAAAACTCATATAAGAGATTAAAAAATCTATGCTTACAACTTAATGATGATGGAAAAATAAATGAAGAGTACTTAAAAAAATTTGAAAAAGCAATTAACGATGATTTAAACACGCCGAAAGCTCTTTCTGTCTTATGGGACTTTTTAAGAGATGAAAAAGCAGAAGGAAAATTCTGGACAATAAAAAAATTCGATGAGGTTTTAGGTTTGGGTTTGTTTGAAAAAGAAGAAATCCAAATTCCAGATGAGATAAAAAAAATTGCAGAGGAAAGGCAAAAAGCCCGTCAAGAAAAAGATTGGAAAAAAGCCGACGAACTTCGTGAAAAATTAAAGTTGCTTGGCTGGGAAATCCGAGATAAAAAAGAAAGTTGGGAGTTGGTGAGGGTTTAGGTAATTAAGATTATATTTTCTCACTATTTATTACCAAACTTTTAGATGATTTTAAGTTTACATTTAAAAGCTATTCAATAAATCTCTAAATTTGTTTTTATCTTTTTTATTTCTTCAATTTTTTTCCAGTTTTTGATTGCCATTTCAATTGTAGGAAAATTTTCTTTTTTTCCTTGGAAGAAATCTTCAAACATTAATAAATAAGGATCTTTTCCAGCCGTCAAATCAAATCTTTCCCCGTCAATCTCCAGAAAACTAATCTTTTCTTCAAATTTTTTACCTGTTTCTAAAAATGCTTCTTTATTCTCTTGTTTTAGAACTAATTTAGCATAGGTTTCAGTATGAGATTCTCTTCCTAATTCTTTTGTGTAATCTTTATATTGCCCCAAATTTAGCTCTTTTACTTTTGTTCTTTCAATAAAACTTTCTCCAAAAAGAAAAGTTAGCATATTAAAAAAGTGGCTTTGTACCATATCCCCTAATGCCCCTATAGAATCATAAAAAGTTCTTCCTTCTAGTCCAACACTTTCTAAGTTTACGATTGAAACTTTTTTTGGTTTTTTATTTTTATTTAAGAGAAAACCCTCTTTGAAAAGATAATGATCTGCTAGAAATACATATTCTATAAGATTATTTTTTTCTATAAAATCTTTTAACTTTAAAGCTTCATTTAAATTTGCTCCAAAGGGTTTTTCAATCAAAATTCTTACTTTGTAACCTTCATTTTTTATGTCGTTTATGTAATTAATGGCTTCAAAAATTTTATCTGGCGGAAGAGAAATATAAAAATAATTTATTTCGCTTTTAGAAAAAAATTTCGAACATCTTTCACAAAAAACTTTTTCATTTTCAAATGATATTTTAAGATATTCAAGCTTTTCTTTTTTATTTTCGACATTATTTTTTCTAGTTAAACCAATTATTTCCAAGTTTTTTATTTCAGATAGTGCTTTCAAAACTTTTCTTCTAAATAAATCGCCCGTAACCCCAAATACAAAAAGTTTCATAATTTATATCATTTAACTGAATTTTTAAGAATTTGTTAACAGAGAATACAAAACCCTTATAAACCTCCTTCTCTTAAAAAATTAAAAGAGGTAAAATGGTTAAAAAAAATTCTAATAAATCTCAAACTGCGCAAATAAAAAAAATTCTTGCTAGTTTAAATCCTCATCAACAGGCGTATGTAAATTTGGACTTAAAAGATCCTAGAAATGGAAATTATCTTCTTGCTGTTTTTCATTTGATTCCTGGTGGAAAACTTAATATTTTGCAAGCAGCAGCAGAAGTTGCAGCTGAGAGTTCAACAGGAACGAATTTCAAAGTAAATACAGAAACTCCTTTTTCAAGAGAATTAAACGCTCTTGTTTATCAAATTGACTTAAAAAGAAATCTCGTCTGGATTGCTTATCCTTGGAGATTATTCGATAGAAAAGGAAATGTACAAAATATTTTGACTTATCTCGTTGGAAATATTCTAGGAATAAAAGAAGTTTCTGCCTTAAAATTGTTAGATGTTTGGTTTCCTCCTGCGATGTTAGAACAATACGACGGACCTTCTTATACTCTAGATGATATGAGAAAATATCTTAATGTTTATGGAAGACCAATTTTAGGAACAATAATCAAACCAAAAATGGGTTTAACTGCTTCTGAATATGCCGAGGTTTGCTATGACTTCTGGGTTGGGGGCGGAGATTTTGTAAAAAACGATGAACCGCAAGCAGATCAAGATTTTTGTCCTTATGATAAAATGGTTCAATATGTTAAAAAAGCGATGGACAAAGCAGTAAAAGAAACTGGAAGAAAAAAAGTTCATTCTTTTAATGTCTCGGCAGCAGATTTTGATGAAATGATAAGGCGTTGCGAACTAATAAGAAATGCTGGTTTTGAAAAAGGAAGTTATGCTTTTTTAATCGATGGAATCACAGCAGGATGGATGGCAGTCCAAACATTAAGAAGAAGATATCCCGATGTTTTTATACATTTTCACAGAGCAGGTCACGGCGGATTTACTCGGCCTGAAAATCCTATTGGATTTAGTGTTCTAGTTTTATCTAAGTTTGCTCGTCTTGCAGGAGCTTCCGGAATACACACTGGTACAGCAGGAGTAGGAAAAATGAAAGGTTCCCCAGAAGAAGATATTGTTGCAGCTCACGGAATTCAATATTTTAAATCAAAAGGTCATTTTTTTGAACAAGAATGGACAAAAATTCCTGAAAACGACAAGGACTTAATAAAAATTGTTCACGAAGATTTAGCCCACCATGTTATTCTTGAAGATGATTCTTGGCGAGGAATTAAAAAATGCTGCCCTATAATTTCAGGCGGCTTAAATCCGACAAAGCTTAAACCTTTCATAGAAGTTATGGGGAATGTCGATTTCATTACTACAATGGGGGCAGGAGTTCATGCCCATCCTAAGGGAACGAGAGTGGGCGCAACAGCCTTAGTCCAGGCATGCGAAGCCTATCAAAAAGGAATTTCTATTGAAGAATATGCGAAAACCCATAAAGAGTTAGCAGAAGCAATTGAGTTCTTTGGAAAAAATAAGCCTGCAATAGAAGAAGTTAAAAAAGCAAGCAGCGTTGAAAGGTGCTGAGAATTTTTTATTAGTTAAAAAATCGGTTTAGTTTTGAGTTAATACGATCTAACTTCATGAACCTCATAGACCTCTTTTAAAATATTATCACATCAATAAATTAATCCTTCAAAACAACTGTTTGTATTATTATAAAAATTATTGCAATAACCGAGATTATTCCTTGGACTGCCAACAAAGCAGGGGTTATTATATTAATTTTCGGCAAAAGAATTATTCCGGTCAATATTGCTAAACATCCCAAAATAGCAGTTACAAGCCCCCTAAATTTTTCAGATGTTATTCCGGTTTTTTTTATTCTGAAAAGCCTTTTCAAATCTGCTTCGATTAATAATCCAAAACCAAAAACAAAAAGCCAGAGAATTTCTATGTATTTGTCAATGTTTTTTTCAAATAAAGTTTTGCTAGCTATTCCTAAAAAACCTAAAACACTAACAATAGTTAAAACATATAAAAAACTTCTAGGAATTTTTTTTGTTTTTACAATCTTCTTTTCTTCAATATTTTCCTCTTTTTTCATTTTATTCTTAGCTTTTTCCTCTTTTTAAATTTTTTTAAATAATGCCTCTTCTTTTTTTATTTCTCTTAAGGACAGAGTTTTATCAATTTCTTTCAAGCTATCAAAACCGACTTTAAACCCAAATTGTTTTGCAACACTTTCCGAGGAGGAAGGCATAAAAGGCCAAAGCAAAATAGAGATAATTTTTATTGAATCAGCAATTTCGTATAAAACTTCTTTGTTTTTTGTTTCCCAGGGTTTTTTTTGCTGCAAATATTCGTTGCATTCATCTATGAAACCAAAAATTTCATTCAAAACCTTGTCTATTTCAAAGTTCTCAAAAAGATTTTTTATTTTTTCTATATCTATCTTTCTTTTTAGGGAATTTTCGCATTTTTCTATCCCTTTTTTTTCTATTAAAGCAGAGGTTCTAGAAACAAGATTCCCCCATTTGTTTGCAAGCTCATTATTATGTCTGTCTATCAATGCTTTTTCAGAAAAGTCCCCATCTTTTCCTTCGGCAAAAGGAAATTGTCTGCAAATAAAATATCTTATTGTGTCACTCCCGTATTTTTCAACTAAGTATTTCGGAGATATACCATTACCTAAACTTTTGCTTATCTTTTGTCCGTTAAAAGAAAGAAAACCATGAACGAAAACTGTTTTAGGAAGTTCATAACCGGCAGATTTTAAGAAAGCAGGCCAATAAACTCCATGAAACCAACCATTGTCTTTCCCTAATAAATGGACATCTGCCGGCCAGAATTCACTATTTTTTCCTGCACCACTGATATAATTAAATAAAGCATCAAACCAAACATAAACAACATGCTTTTTGTCTCCTGGAAAAGGAACACCCCAATTAAAGCTTGTTCTTGAAATACTTAAATCTTTTAAACCTTCTTTTATTCTTGAAACAATCTCATTTTTTCTTTCTTCAGGCAAGACAAACTTTGGATTTTTTTCATAAAGCTCAAGAAGAAATTTTTGATATTTGCTCAATCTAAAAAAATAACTTTCCTCTTTTATTAACTCAGGTTCTTTTTTATGATAAGGACATTTTCCGTCAACTAGATCTTTTTCTGTTAGATATCCTTCACAACCAACGCAATAATAACCTTCATATTCTCCCAAGTATATATCATCATTTTTTTTGCATTTTTCAATAACTTCTTGAACAAGTTTTTCATGGTCTTCGTCCGTAGTTCTTATGAATCTATCGTATTCAATATTAAGGAATTTCCAGGCTTCTTTAAATTTTAATGCCTGTTCATCAACAAATTCTCTAGGTGTTTTGCCATTTTTTTCTGCTTCTCTCTGCAATTTTTTTCCATGTTCGTCAGTTCCAGTAAGAAACCAAACTTTTTCTCCCAAAACTTTGTGCCATCTAGCTAAAACATCGGCTATAATTTTTTGATAAGCATGCCCCAAATGTGGATCAGAGTTAGGGTAGTCTATTGCTGTTGTGACATAAAATTTTTTTGTCATGTTTATATCGGGAAAATTCAATATAAAAACCTTACTAAATCTTTTAAACTCTTTTTTCTTTCTTTTTTTATGAGAGAATTTATTTATTACTCAAAATCAGCAGTCACTTCTGGCGCTTTGATAAAAAATGATTTAATGGCGGCAGGAAGAATGGATATTGCAATTAATGTTATTATTTCCTGTTTTTTTCTTTCGCATGATATGAGAAAAGACACAAAATTACATCTGGTTTTTGAGGGAAAACCAAACCCTCCGGTTCATATAATTATTGAATATCATCAAGACTTGCCTCTTTCGAAAAAAGATGTTGCAGGTTTGATTAAAAGAATTTTGTTCAAATGCCCTAAAGAGAAAGGAAAAATTGTAAGTGCTTTTCCCGGAGTTTTTGTTGAAAAAAAATCACTTAATGAGCTGATTGAAGAGCTCGATTCTCAAGGAAAAAACATTTTTTTGTTGGATAAAAAAGGCCAGGATATAAGAGAAATTCAATTTAGAGGAAACGAGGTTTTTTTGATCGGCGATCACGAAGGTTTTCCTTATGAAAAAAGGCATTTATTAAAAAGAATAGACAAAATTTCTGTTTCTCCCAAAACACTTTTTGCTTCGCATGTTTTTGTTTTGATACATAATGAGTTAGATAGGCAAGGAGTTTGATTTTTGAGTTATTTTTACTTTATTAAAGCAAATTTGCAAATTTATTTATATCTCTATTTGCTACATGAGTATAGATTTGTGTCGTTTGTAGGTTTTTGTGACCTAGAAGCTGTTGAATATATCTTATATCTGCTCCTGCTTCCAGTAGGTGAGTAGCGAAACTATGTCTTAAAGTATGAGGAGTGACTCTTTTTTTAATGTTTGTTCTTTTTGCAGCTTCTTTAACTATCTGTTGAATAGATTCCTCTGAATATTTTTTATTTCTATTAGACATAAAAATTAATCCTTGTTTTTTAATTCCAGCTATTTTTAGGAATTCTATTATCTTTTCATGCAAAAATATAGTTCTCTGATGTTCTTCTTTTAGCTATTTTTAAATTGATTGTTTTTCTTTCAAAATCGAGATTTTCCCATTTTAAATTTAAAAGTTCATGGAGTCTTAGTCCAGAATAATATAAGAACATTAAAATTAATCTATGTTGCATATTTTTTGTTGAACTAATCATCGATGTTACTTCTTTTTTGTTAATTACATTAGGTAATGTGATTTTTCTTTTAATTAAAGGTACTTTTTCTTTAAAAGGTATATTAAGGATATTCTTATATAAAAACTGAAGTGCAAAATATACTGTTCTTGCACTAGATCTGCTCTTGTCTGAATAAGCGAGCAAAAATTCTCTTATGCTTTTACCAGAATTTAGGAACTTGCAGATTATGTAAGTATATTTATCTATCGTTCTTGGAGAGTATTTTCTCAATTTTAATTCTTCTTTAAGTTTTAGAATTATTTCCTCTTTATTTTTAAGTAAATCTTCCATATCTATTTTTATCCAAAAACTATTTAAATATTATTATTTCCCTTATTTTTTATTAGTGAAATAGGTGTTAGTTGCAATTTGCCCCCTCGCTACGAAACGAAAAACGAACGGAAGCCCCGCAGAGTCCCTTCAGTATACATAGCCTATCCTTGACAGAATAATAGTAAAACAAAAAAGAAACTTTTTAAAGAGTAACAATTACATTATAAATATGAAGAATAGAATTGCAGGATTTATGGTTTTAGGAATAGTTGCATTAATGGGTTTTATAATATTTTCCTTCAATAGAGCAATGACCAATATTGTTAATAAATCGTGTGAACACGGTCCTACTTGCCCCATGTGGGGTTCTATAAATTTCCAGACTAATGTAAGCATAGGAATAATGGTTTTTATTGTAATAGTTGGATTATATCTAATTTTCTTCGGGAAAGAAGAGAAAATAATAACTAAAGTCAAAGCAATAAAACAACAAATTGAACCAAAGAAAATCGCAAAAGAACATTATCAAAAAATATTAAGCAAGCTTGATAATGATGAAAAACAAGTTTTTGAGAAAATAATTGAATCTGAAGGAACTATTTTTCAATCAGATTTAGTAGATAAAACAAAATTCACTAAAGTTAAAATTACAAGAATTCTTGATAAATTAGAAGGCAAGGGATTAGTTGAAAGAAAAAGACGAGGTATGACTAATGTTGTTATATTAAAACAAAAGGGATAAACTATGAAAATTGAACTTTTATACATTTTGGATTGTCCTTGGTGTCTAAAGACTAAAGAATTGATTAGAAAAAGTTTGAGAGAACTTAAAGTAAAAGCTGATGTTAAAGAGATTTTGATCGATTCAGATAAAAAAGCAAATAAATATAATTTTAGTGGTTCACCAACTATCAGAATTAATGGAAAGGATATTCAAGAAGAAATTAGCAAGAGTAGATGTTTACCATGTGAAGAACTTGCTGAACACACCAAAAGAGCAACCCCATTTGTGAAACAAGAATGTAGTTGTGGATGTAGAATTTATTTCTATAAGGGTAAAAAATATCCTTATCCGCCAAAGGAAATAATTAAAGAAGCCATTAAGAAAAATTTGCAGTGAAACTAGTTTCATACAAAGATTAATAAGCTGTTTCAGTTGTTAGTTTTTTATGGATAATTCAAATAACGAAAAACCAGATTGTTGTAAGAAAGTTGATAAGAAAGAAGGAAAGGGATTTTTGGCAGGAATAGTTTATGGTTTAATCCCACACTTCGGTTGCATAGCTTTTATTGTCTTTACTGTTTTAGGCGTAACAGCTATGACAACTTTCTTTAAGCCATTGTTGCTTAACCCCTATTTCTTTTACATCTTGATAGGATTATCTTTTGTTTTTGCTACAATTTCAGCAATTATATATCTAAAAAGAAATGAAATACTATCGATTTCAGGAATTAAAAGAAAATGGAAATATCTAACAATACTTTACGGTACAACAATCTTGACTAATTTGTTTTTATTTATGATAATCTTTCCTTATGCAACAAATTTAATCTCAAATCCAACAGTAACTGGCGCATTTGTAGGGGTCCAAGGCTCGCAATCTACCTTAACAATTCAAGTTGCAATTCCTTGTCCGGGTCATGCTCCGCTAATAACTGGAGAGCTGAATAAAATTGATGGTATTACAAACACAGAATTTAAATTCCCAAACATATTCACAATAAGTTATGATTCCACAAAAACATCAAAGCAGGAAATACTTTCATTGGATGTTTTCAACACTTACAAAGCAACAGTCTTAGATGATTCTTCAATTAAATAAAGCAGCCAACAAACTACTAATGAACAACCGATTACTGGTGGAGGTTGCTGCTGAGGTAGTGGAAGTTGTGGGGGAGTGGTGGAGGATGTGGTTGTGGTTTTAGGAGGTAAAAAAATGAAAAAAATAATAATCCCAATCTCAGGCATGCATTGTGCCTCTTGCGCACAAAAGATAGAATCAAACCTCAAAAAATTAGATGGAATTATTAAAGCAAATGTTAACTTCGCAACAGAAAAAGCAACTGTTGAATTTAATGAAGCTTTGGTTAATGAAAATGAGATAAATAATGTTATTGAATAGTTAGGATATAAGGTTATTAAAGAAGTTGATCACGAAGCAGGAAAAGCTGTTGATAGGGAAAAGGAAGTTAGAGAAAAAGATATTAAAACATTAAAATCTTCATTTCTTTTTTCTTTATTGTTATCAATCCCAATCTTTTTAATTGCAATGCCATTTGAATGGTTGAATATAGAAATTCCATACAAAAATATAATACTCCTTCTGCTTGCAACTCCTATCCAGTTTATTGTTGGATACAGATTCTATAGAGGAGCATTTTTAGCGTTGAAAGCAAAAACTGCAAACATGGACACTTTGATAGCTATAGGAACATCTGCTGCTTACTTTTACAGCTTTTTTGTTGTACTCTTCCCTAATATTCTAGGAGATAATGTTTATTTTGAGACTTCTTCCATAATAATAACATTTATTATTCTTGGAAAATGGCTTGAAGCTGTAACAAAAGGGAAGGCATCAGAAGCCATAAAAAAACTAATGGGCTTACAACCGAAGAATGCGATTGTTATCAGAGATGGTAAAGAAGTGCAAATTCCAATTAATGAAGTTATTGTTGGGGATATTATCGTAGTAAAACCAGGACAAAAAATACCTGTTGATGGAATAGTTATAGATGGTATTTCTTCTGTTGATGAATCTATGATAACAGGGGAAAGTATGCCTATAGAAAAAAAGAAAGGGGATACAGTAATAGGGGCAACAATCAATAAACATGGTTCATTCAAATTCAAAGCAACTAAGGTTGGAAAAGATACTGCTCTTAATCAAATAATAAAATTAGTAGAGGAAGCTCAAGGAAGCAAAGCACCAATCCAAAGATTAGCAGATAAAGTGAGTAGCTATTTTGTCCCAGCGGTTATTAGTATTGCAATTTTAGCTTTTATATTTTGGTATTTTATTTTAGGAGAAAGTTTTGTTTTTTCGCTGAGCATTTTCATAGCAGTTTTAATTATAGCATGTCCTTGTGCTTTGGGTCTTGCAACCCCAACGGCAATAATGGTTGGGACAGGGAAAGGCGCAGAAAATGGAATATTAATTAAAGGTGCAGAAGCTTTAGAAAACGCGCATAAATTAACAACTATTGTTTTTGATAAAACAGGAACTTTAACAGAAGGAAAACCAGTGGTTACAGATATTTTAGCAGTAGGTAGATTAGATAAAAAAGAGATTCTAAAATATGCTGCTATTTCGGAAAAAAAATCAGAACATCCTCTTGCAGACTCCATTATTAACAAAGCCAGAGAAGAAAAAATGAAAATTCCAGATGCTAAATTCTTTAAAGCAATCCCGGGACATGGAATCATCGCGAAGTACAATAAAAACGAGATTCTTTTTGGTAATAGAAATTTAATGAAAAAGCATAAAATAAAAATTGAAACATTTGAAGAAAAAATAAGTAATTTAGAAAATGAAGGGAAAACAGTTATGATTTTAGCAGTTAATAGAAAAGTTGTTGGTCTGATTGCCGTTGCAGATACTTTAAAAGAGTTTTCTAAAGAGGCTGTTCAAAAACTACATAAAATGGGTAAAGAAGTAATTATGATTACTGGTGATAATAAAAGGACAGCAAATGCGATTGCAAGGCAGCTTGGTATAGATTATGTTTTAGCTGAAGTTCTGCCTGAAGATAAAGAAAAAGAGATTAGTAAGTTACAGAAAAAGGGTAAGATCGTAGCGATGGTTGGTGATGGTATCAATGATGCTCCGGCACTTGCTAGGGCAGATATAGGTATTGCAATAGGTGCAGGAACAGATGTTGCGCTTGAAACTGGGCAAATTGTGTTGGTTAAAAATGATTTAAGAGATGTGGTAACTGCAATAGATTTAAGTAATTATACTATAAAAAAGATTAAACAAAATCTTTTCTGGGCATTTTTTTACAATTCTATGGGCATACCTATAGCTGCTGGTTTGTTATATCCATTCACAGGATTTTTACTTAACCCAATTATTGCAGGAATAGCTATGGCTTTTAGTTCTGTTTCTGTTGTTTCAAATTCTCTATTAATGAAAAAATATAGAAAGAAATTATAAAAATAGTTGGGATTTCCTGACGACTAACTAAAAAACGCTCGGGGGCAAACTTCGATTTTTTCCTGCGGAACGTTGCACTAAAAATCAACCTTCGCTAATCGCTCAGGGCACATAACAACAATTTAACGGCTCCGAGGTTGCACCTTCGACCCATATTTTTTCTCACTTCGTTCGAAAAAACATCGTTAAATCGCATAGGTTCTTCCCAATAGGATTTTCAATTTACCGACGAGAAAAGTCAGAAGCCCCACCTCGCACTCGCTTTGCTCGTGTGAAAAAGACGAAACGAAAAACAAAGATTTATAAATATGTTTTGAATTTATATGTTAAGATGAATAAAAAAATAATTTTGCCAATCGCTTTACTAACTTTGGTTAGTTTGGCTTTTTTAGTTTCTGCTGATGTTATTCCTGAAAATTCTCATCCATTAGACAGATGTGTTAAATTTGTAAATCTAAATGAATTTTCAGATGTGGTTTTAATAGGTTATTATACTGGACCTATGGTTGATACCTATGAAGCATATCAAATACAAAATGGTGCTTGCTTAGAAAAAGGATATAAATTTAATTCATTGAATGTTTATTGGACAACAAAAGAAAAATTTAATACTCTTGACCTCAAAAATTTAAAATTAGAATCTAAGAAAGTTGTAACTGGAGGAAGAGATAATGCAGGTAATCCTGTTTATATGGATGTTTATTCTCCTTCTGATTTAACTCTTTTGTTAGAAGATGTAGAACCTTATGGAGGTTATGTTGATGAAAGCAACCCTCTAATAAAAGAAACAATTGAATATTCAATTGCAGGATTTTCAGATGGAAAATTAATTGTTTACAAATCAAAACAAACTTCTGAGTATAATAATGGTCAACCAAATAAAATTGAAACATTTGATAAGCCGATTGTAAACAATCAAAGACCAAATCCAACACCAAAACCACAAGGATTTTGGAGTAAAATTGGATGCTTCTTCAAGAGATTATTTGGCAGAAGCTGTTAAGAATGTTATATGAGTATAAATTTTTAATCTCGTTATTATTCACTATATTTGTTGAAACAATCACTCTTTTTTTTATAATAAAATTTTTATTTAAGAAAGAAAATAAAAGAATAACAAACTTCCTGTTAATATTTACAGGAGTT
This sequence comes from Candidatus Pacearchaeota archaeon, assembly GCA_038885615.1. Taxonomy (GTDB): domain Archaea; phylum Nanobdellota; class Nanobdellia; order Pacearchaeales; family GW2011-AR1; genus CAKZRD01. The sequence goes on along the minus strand of JAVZZP010000001.1, from coordinate 198,496 downwards.
TTATGCTCGCTTGCTACACTCCCGTATCTTTGGTTTATCATCCCCTTTTTAGTAAAAACAAGATTATCTTATATTATTATTGGAGAGACTTTTGTAATTCTAATGGAAAGTCTTATTATTTTCTTTATGTTAAAACTTAACTATAAAAAATCGGTAATCATTTCTTTTATTTGTAACTTTGTATCCTTTTTATTGGGATTACTCTTGCTAAATCTATAACTCCATTTTTTAAAAAAGCAAATAACTACTGCCCCCATCTCAAAATTCTTTTTTTTAGGAAAAAGAAGCAAAAAGCTTTTTCCTTCCCCCGCCCAATTTTGGAGATTTAAATTTCTTAACGCCGAAGAAAAAACTCACTCCTTTCAGTCGTGCCACATCGCATTTTCGGGCTGATGCCTTCAGGTCGCTGAACAGGCATTAAGCGGTTCGCTCGTTGCACTTCGCTCAGCCCATATTTTTTCTTCGAGGGTCTCGGCTGTGGTTTGCTTCAGCCTCGCCCATCTCTGAAGAAAAAACATCGCTTAATGCTGTTGTTAAATCCAATTCGCGAGTCCACCATTCGAACAAAAGTATTATAAATAGCCTTGCATAATAATATATAATAACAAACAAAAAAGTAATTATAATAATCTTTCTAGTAATTATTGTTAGCGTTGTTTTGATTTCCTTTTATATTTCAAAATCTAAAAAAATTACTCCTTCAACATCCGAAGTTTCAATCTCTACCGATAAAAACAATTATGATAAAGGAGAAATCATAAATATTTTTGTAAAAAATGGGCTAAACAAACCAATTTTATATTACGGGGGCGGAAATAGATTTTGGGGTATTGAATATTTTAATGGTAGTGACTGGATAAATAACACGTATGAAAAAGGCAGCGGATTTCAATTAACTAAAGGAAGTATAGGGGATGATTGTTATATTATACTTTACGAAAGAGAATACCCTTCGGAAATTAAATCACAAGATAGTTTATGGACTCAATGGAACCAAAAAATATGTCCTTTTGAGACAGAGGATCTAGCTAAACCGAGAAGTGTTAGATATATCGAGAGAGGATTATACAGACTTATTTTTCATTATGGTTTTGAAATATCTCAAGACGCCCCTTTTAAAATTTTGAATGTTAAGACAATTTATTCTAATAATTTTACTATAAAGTAGAGAAAGCAGGCTCACGAACTTTCTCCACTTCTTTCCGAACCACATTGCACTTTCAGTCGCTTCTCTCATTCAGGGCAACTAACAGCGATTTAACGGCCCACCATCTTCTCCTCCCACAAATCACACACTTCAGAAAACTATAAAAATAAACTCTTCTTCTTTATCTTATGAAAATTGCGGCAAAAATAATTGTTTCTGGAACTGTTCAGGGAGTTTTTTATAGAAAATTCATAAAAGAAAATGCTGACAAATTAGGGCTTAAGGGTTTTGTGAGAAATCTAGAAAATGGTGACGTGGAAATATTTGTTGAGGGTGAGAAAGAAAAAATAAAAGAACTTCTTGAAGAGGCAAAAAAAGGCCCAAAATACTCCCTTGTTAAAAATGTTTCAATAGAGGAAAAAAAATGGACGGGGGAGTTTAAAGAATTCAAAATATTGAGTTTTTAATCACTAATTTTTTAAATGGTTAATTCTTTCAAAATTTATGGCAAGAGAAGAAGAGATTGTTAAAGCAAGAATAGAGAAAATTGAAAAAATGAAGAAAGAAGGGATTCTCCCTTATAATTATCGTTATGATACAACGCACAATCTCCTCCAAATAAGAGAAAAATTTTCAAGTTTAAATAATAATGAAGAAACAAAAGAAAAGGTTTCTGTTTCTGGCAGAATTATGAGCATAAGGAATCTGGGAAAAATTTCTTTTTTAAAGTTACAGGATTACTCTTCAACGTTGCAGGCAGTTATTCAGGATGGAAAAACTCCAGAAGAAAAAATTAGATTTTTTGAAAAATATTTAGACAGCGGAGATATTGTTGGAATTAAAGGAATTGTTTTCAAAACAAAAACAGGCGAACTCTCAGTATTGGTCGAAGATATTGTGCTTTTGACAAAATCAATTTTTCCCATACCTCAGGAATTTTATGGTTTGAAAGACAAAGAAGAAAGATACAGAAAAAGATACTTGGATTTGCTAATCAACGAAAAATCAAGAAAAATTTTCCAAATAAGAGCAAAAGTCATGGAGGCTATTAGAGAATTTATGAAAATAAAAGGATTTACAGAGGTTGAGACTCCTTTGTTACAGCCAATTTATGGAGGGGCTTCAGCGAAACCTTTCAAAACACATTGTGATGCTTTTGATAGTGATGTTTTTCTTTCTATTGCTCCAGAGTTATACTTAAAAAAAGCAATGGTTGGCGGAATGGGAAGTGTTTATGAAATAACAAAAAAATTCAGAAATGAAGGTGTTGATAAAAACCACAATCCAGAACACATGACGATAGAATGGTATCAAGAAAATGCAGATTACACTGATGGAATGAAATTGTTCAAAGAGTTTATGATTTTTGTTACTGAAAAAGTATTCGGTAAAACGACTATAGAATATAAGGGGCATAAAATAGATTTGACAAAATGGCAAACCCTAGCCTTAGAAGAAGCAATAAAAAAATATCTTAATATAGATATATCAAAAATAAAAACCGACGAGGAAGCTAGAGAAATAGCAAGAAAGCACGGCATTGATGAAACTAAAGTTACAAAAGGCAATATCGCCGATGAGTTGATGAAATTATTTAGAGAAAAGCTTATTCAACCAACTTTTTTAATTGATTATCCAATTGAATTAGCCCCATTGGCAAAACCTTGTAAAAATGACCCTACAAAAGCAGAAGTTTTTCAGCCTTTCATCGGAGGTTTGGAAGTAGGAAGAGCTTATTCAGAGTTAAGCGATCCTTTTATACAAGAAGAGTCTTTTAATGAACAAGAAAGAGAGAGAGAAAAAGGCAACGAAGAGGCAATGCCGACAGATAGAGATTTTGTTACAGCATTAAAATATGGCCTTCCACCTGCTTGCGGCGTCGGTATTGGAATTGAAAGATTGATGATGTTGCTTACAGATTCAGAGACAATAAGAGATGTTATAATGTTTCCTTTTATGAAACCTGAATTAGAAAATAAAAAAGAATCAAAAAAATAAGATGTACCTTATAAACAAATCAAAAATTAAAGAAATTTCAGAACTTCAAGTTTCAGAGGAGTTTTTAACCGAGTTAGAGAAAGAAGTTGGTAATTTAGTTAAAAAGGCAGAGAAGCGCGCAAAAGAAAATTCAAGAAGAACTTTGCTGGCAAGGGATTTATAACTTTTTAATTGTTAGCTATTTTTGTCTTTTTCTTATAAAATTATTAATAACTGCTAATAAAATTTCTCTAGAAATTTAAATTTGGTTGTTAAGTTTAGCTAAAGCAGCTTTTATCTCAGCCAACTCTCTATCCAAGGCGTCTGTTTTTTGGCTTATTCCTAATGAATATTCGCCTGCTGTAGGTTCTTCATAAGAGAACTCTCTTTCAAAGCTTACTCTTTGAGTTACTCTAAATTTTCTCATTTCAGATTTATCACTTAAAACAGGCAAATCTCTATCGAAAGTATTAGTTTCAGTGTGAGAGAAATTCAACAACTTTCTCAACTCACCGATAAGTCTTGCTTTCTCTTTTTTAATATTTCTTATATTTTCTATTCTTCTCATACACCCTATCATAGAAACCATTGATTTAAGTATTAAGATTTTATTTCTTTTGTATCTAGGTAAAGAAACTGGCAAATAAACAGGGTCCGGTTTTACTTCAGAAGTTTTTCTTTTTGTTTTTGCCATAGAGACTATAACTTATTGAACACATCTTCATCTATTTTTGCTAAGTTTTCTCTTATTGATTTCATTTCTTCTTTCCAAGCAGCAAGTTCTTCATCCTCTCTAACCTTAACTTCCTGTATTTTTTCTAGAACCCTATCCATTTCTTTTAATCTTTTTGCAATCATTCTTAAGTTTTCCCTAGCATCGTTGAATTTGTCTATTCTAACAAAAAATGGTGCCTTGTCAGGCGTTCCTTCTAACTCTCTTATTGTTGTTGATAATTCTTTTTCAGGAAGATCGCTTTGTACTGGTGAGATTTGCATTTGTGGTTGCGCAGATTGTAATGGTGGTAGTTGTAAAGGAGCAATCTCCTCTTTTTTTCCGAATAAGCTACTGAATAACCCCATATTTTTATTAGAAAAGAAGTACTTAAAAAACCTTGTATTAACTTTATAGTTTAGACAAAAAAGATATTTTAATAAAAAATTTCGCGAGCAAAAAATATATAAAAAGAATTTTTGAATTAAATAAATGAAAAATTATTTTATTTTTTCTTTTAAAAGTTTGAAACACCGAGGAATTCGTAGTTGGTTAACTTTGTTAGGAATAGTTATAGGTGTTTCTTTGGTAGTTTCGTTATTTCTTCTAGGAACTGGGCTAAGATTAGCGATAACAAGTCAATTTGGCATTTCTTCAATGGAGATTCTTTCAGTTAGAGCAGGAGGTTTAAATGCTCTCGGACCTCCAGGTTTTGCCGTTACAAATCCTCTAACAGAAAAAGATTTTGAAGAAATAAAAAGAACTTCCGGAGTGGAAAAAGCGATTAAAAGATATATAAGAAGTGCTACCCTAGAATTTAAAGAAAAAAAAGAAAATGTTTTTTTAACAAATGTTCCCGAAGAAGATGATAAGCTTCTATACGAATTGCTTGATTTAAAAATTGAACAAGGAAGATTCCTATCCGGAAAAGAAACAAAAAAAGCTCTTTTAGGTTATAACTTTTTTAAGAATAAGGGAATAACTCATTCTTCAAAAATAAAATTGAATAATGAAACTTACGAAGTTGTTGGTATTCTAAAAAGAAAGGGTAGCTTCACATTAGATGGAATTATTTTTATTTCAGAAAAAGATTTAGAAAAAATTTCAGAGGAGAAAAATATAAATGTAATTGCAGTTAAACCTTATTCCTCGGGAGAGATAGACAAAGTTAAAGAGAACATAGAAAAAAATCTTAGAAAACTTAGAAATGTTAAACCTGGCCAAGAAGATTTTGAAGTTTCAACACCAAAAGCAACCCTTTCAACAATAAACTCTATACTAAGCGGTGTAAAAATTTTTGTTATCATAATTGCTTCTATCTCTATTATAGTTGGTATTATTGGGATTACAAATACTATGACAACCTCTGTTTTGGAAAGAAGAAAAGATATAGGAATAATGAAAGCAATAGGGGCAAAAAATAGCCAGATCTTTCTTTTGTTTTTAACAGAGTCGGGTCTTCTGGGTTTTGTTGGAGGTTTATTAGGGATATTTTTTGGTATTGGCCTAGCTCAAGCAGGTATTTTAGCTCTTCAAAATTTTATTAATGCAAGAATACCTTTAAAAATAGATTACTTTTTAGTTTTAATTTCTCTTTTTTTAAGCTTTTTAATAGGTGCTCTAGCTGGGACAATACCTGCCTTACAGGCCTCAAAACTAAAACCAGTAGAAACCCTAAGAGGATGATATCAAAAGAAAATATTAAATACGTTTTAAGGAATTTAAAAAGAAGAAAAATCAGAACTTTTCTGACTTCTCTTTCTATATTAATAGGTGTTACTACAATTTTTGTTTTTGTTAGTTTTGGTTTAGGCCTTTATAGTTATATAAACCAATTGGCATCTAGCTCCTCAGCAGATAAGTTAGTTGTTCAGCCAAGAGGATTCGGGGCGACAGGTCTTTTTAATAGGAATGTTCAACTAACAGAAAAGGATGTAAAATTAATAGAAAGAATTCCAGGGGTAAAAGAAGTTTCTCCTTTAAAATTTGGGGTAGCTGAAATTTTGCAAGGAAATGAAAAAAAATTTTCTTTTATTCTGGGTTATGAGCCTGAAAAACCACTAATCTTTGAGGTTTCAAGTATAGAAATAGAAAAAGGCAGATTTCTTCAAAAAGGCGAGAAGAAAAAAGCACTTCTAGGATATAATTTTATGTTAGAAAACAAAATTTTCCCAAAAAAATACGAAATAAATCAGAAAATAAAAATCAACGGAGAAGAAATGCAGGTAGTTGGTTTTTTAAAAGAAGTTGGAAATCCGCAAGATGACTCTCAAATCTATATTACTCTTGATTATTTTAACGACCTATTTCCAAATACAACTGGTTTTGGTTGGATTATAGTTAAGTCGAACTTAAATCAAGTAGACTTCATCAAAGAAAAAATAGAAGACTCTTTGAGAAGAGAAAAGGGCCAAAAAAAAGGCGAAGAAACTTTTTTTGTTCAAACTTTCGACGATTTAATAAAAACTTATACATCTGTTTTAAACATAATAATTGGTTTTGTGATTTTAATTGCCTTGGTTTCTGTCTTGGTTTCTGCGATAAACACTTCAAACACAATGATAACTTCTGTTCTAGAAAGATACAAAGAGATAGGCGTTATGAAATCAATTGGAGCGAGAAATTTAGAGATTCTATCAATTTTTTTATTTGAATCAGCTTTTATTGGTTTTATTGCGGGAATTTTCGGCGTTTTTTTTGGTTGGTCTTTAAGTTATCTTGGTGGAAGAATTCTTGCTTCTTTAGGTTGGAGTTTTTTAAAGCCATTTTTTTCTTTTTGGCTTTTTTTTGGTTGTATTCTGTTTGCAACTTTTACAGGAGCAATTTCAGGATTTATTCCAGCACTTAGAGCATCAAAAATTAATCCTGTAGATGCTTTGAGGTATGAGTGATTTTTGTGTTGTAAGAGTTATAATAATCTTTGAGTTATATCAAAAAATTTCTTTTAATAAATAGAGCAAAGAATTTATTGTCATTTTTTTACAATGCTCTTTTAGTTTTATAAATTATTTATTATCCTTTTTTAAATTTCTTGTTGCTTTAGTATGACAATTTCTGTTCAAAACTTCTTACTAAAAGAATTTTTTTCTTTTCTTTTTTCTATAAATAAGAAGAATTACAAATACTAAAACCGCAACTCCAACAATAATCCAAACTTTATTATCTTTTCCGTTTTTTTTAGTATGCTCAAAAAAAGAGGAATTAAACTCTATTTCTTTTTCCAAGGATCTTTTTTCACCTATGCTGTCAATGTATTCTATTAAGACTTTTATTTTTCCATCATTAGGGATAGCATAAAAATCTGTTGAAGTATAATCTTTAGAATCTAAATCTCCTACAATATTCTTGTTTCCACCCAAAATTTTTATATTTTCTTGTTCAGGAATTGTCAATGTTAAAGAATAAACATCTTTTTTTCCTAGATTTATCATTTCAAGAGTTAATCTTTTTGTTGAGTAATCATAATTTTTTACAAAGACATCAAAGTCTGCTTTAACTTCTTCTATTCTTATTGAGAATGTTTTGGTTATTTTGAAATCTTTTTGTCCTTTTGTTGAATATGCAACATCTATTTCTGAACTTCCATCGAGAGCATCCTTGTCTATTCTAACTCGGTAAGGAACAATCCAATTGCTTGAAAACCCTCTAGCAAAAGTTCCTGAGTCAATTGTTTTTATAGGATTGAACCCCGGATCAAATATTAAAGGGTATTTTTCTATCAATTGAAGTGAAACTTCACCACAATCATTTGATTGTATTCCCGACACACTAAAGACAATCTTTACATAATCGCCAGGTACTGCAGGATATGGCTCTTGATTTAATAATGAAACTCTCAAGTCGCAGCTGCTGCTAGCAAAAACACCTCCTAGCAAAAATAAGCTAAAAACAAAAAATAAAACTTTTCTCATAAAAAAATAAAAAGCAATCGATTTATAAATATTTCTTTTTATATTTTTATGTTGGTTTCTTTTATCTCGTTTGAATGTTGATCAAATTCTCCTTTTAAAAGGCAGTCAATACAAATTCTAAAAGTGCCATCTTTTTCTTTAATCCTTCCAGTGCCCTTGCATTTGGGGCAATTTTTATTGGCCATAAAAATTTTAGTTATGATTGCCTTATAAGTTTTTCTATAATTCGAATATATTTTTTTAAAACCAAAAATTTAAAAACAAGCTTTTGTGTTATTAACTATGGCTAAAAAATGCATTTATTGTTCTACTGAAATAGACGAGAATTTCGTTGTTGATATTTGCGAGAAATGCATGTACAAAGTTTGGGGCCCAAAAATGTCAGAAGCTATAATTGCCTCAATGTCAAAAGAAAAGGAAAAAGGCAATCTTGAACTCGGTGTTGTAAGCGATGGGGCGAAAGAGCTATTAAAAGAGGATTCTTTTAGGCCAAAATTAAATTAAAAACCTTTTTAAATAAAGAAAAATAGGCTTTTTTAGTATGGCAAAGAAAAGAAAAAAACAGGTAAGAACAAAAGGAAAGATAAAACTTAGTGAATACTTTAAGGATATGAAAGAAGGCGAGTCTGTTTCAGTTGTAAAAGATTCATCTATTCCTTCTTCTTTTTCAAAAAGAATTGTTGGAAGAGTGGGAAAAATTATCGGAAAAAGAGGTAGTTTTATGCTAGTACAGGTTAAGGAAGGAAAAAAATTAAAAACTCACTTGATACATCCAATTAATCTTAGGAGAGTAAAATGATAAAAGAAAAAGTACCGATAACTTATATAGAAGCAGCAGAACTAGTCGAGAAAACAGAAAGGGCAGAAAAATTAAGAAAATTTGTTAAAGAGTTCAATTTTACTGACAAAAAAAAGGTGCTTTCACTAAAAGAAAAGTTAAAATCTCTTAATCTTTACAAGCTAAATGATGAGGCAATTGTTAATCTAATAAATTTTCTCCCTGAAACAGCCCAAGACATTTTTAAGATTCTTCCAGAGGTTTCTTTTACAGAAGAAGAAGTAAATAAAATTCTAGGTGTTTTTAAGGAGGAATAGTATGGAAAAAGAAGATTACGCAATTGTTCTAGACTTCTTGCCATATGGCTACCCTCTAGACAAATTAAGATTTCCAGTTGTTCAGGCGATAGGTAAAAAAAATTTAATTTTACTTCATCTTGTACCAAGAAAAGGAGCAACCTTTACTCCAAAAGAAGAAGTTTATATTGGCGAAGATAAAAGAGAAAAAATTCACTTTATAAAAGGGAGATTGCATAGAGAAAAATTAACAGAAAATGCAAAACTTGTTTTGCCCGAGATAATTGAAAATTATGTTAAAGAACATGAAAAAGAAATCCTTGATTTTATCAATAAAGCAGAAGCAATAAACAAAAGGTTGCACCCCTTTGAACTTCTTCCTGGTTTTGGAAATAAGCACTGCCAAGACATTTTAAAAGAAAGAGAAAACAAACCCTTTGAGAGTTTAGAGGAAATAAATAAGAGAGTTCAGCATATTCCCGATATAAAAAAAGCTATAGAAAAAAGAATATTCCAAGAATTAACTCAAATTGAGAGGTACAATTTATTTACAAAATGAAAGAAGAAAAACAACAATTTAAATCGCTAGTAAGAATTGCAAATACAGATATAGATGCAAATTCAAAAGTTTATAAGGGGTTAGTTTCTATTAAAGGGATTTCCTGGGCTGTTTCAGGTGCTTTGTGTCATAAAATAGGATTAGACAGAAATAAGAAGGTTAAGGATTTAACAGAGGATGAAATAAAAAAAATAGAAGAATACTTAGAAAAAGGAGATATTCCGGTTTTCTTAAAAAATAGAAAGAAAGACAGGGAGACTGGAGAGGATAAGCATCTTATAGGAACAGATTTAAATCTACAAAATGAGTTGGATATAAAAAGAATGAAAAAAATAAAATGTTATAAAGGAATTAGGCACTCTTTGGGGCAACCAGTAAGAGGTCAAAGAACAAAATCGCACTTCAGGAAGAATAAAAATAAGAGTGGAGGGGGAGTAAAAAGAAAAAAATCTGAATAATGGGAATAAAAAGAAAATCAAATCTTATTAAAAGTCCTAGAAAGCCATTTGATGCAAAAAGAATTGCCGAAGAAAAAGAAATAATTAAAAAGTTCGGTTTAAAAAATAAAAAAGAAATCTGGAAAGCAGAATTTCAAATAAAAAAGATAAAAAGAAAAGCTAAAAGCCTGATTACTTCTTCTGAGGAGAAAAAAAGAATTTTTGTTGAAAGCCTAAATAATAAGGGTTTTAACTTGAAAGAGCTTGTAGATGCCCTTGATTTAAAAACAGAAGATTGGCTTTCAAGAAGACTTCAGACAATAGTTTTTAAAAAAGGCCTAGCGAAAACTATAAAAGAAGCAAGGCAATTAGTAACTCATAAAAAAATCTTAGTTGGTGATAGAATTGTAAATGTGCCATCCTATTTTGTTGAAAAATCAGAAGAAAATGAAGTAAAATTAAGGGAGAAGGAAAATGTCCAAGGGCAATGAAGAAAAAAAAGCGATGATTGTTTATATTTATAGTACTCCCAACAATACTCATGCACAAGTGACTGACTTAGCAGGTAATACAATTGCAAGAGTTACTGGTGGTTTAATAACAAAACACGATCGTTTAAAGTCAGACCCAACAATTGCAATGTTTATTGCTAAAAGAATTAAAGAGCTTATTAAAGATTACAATGTTAATTCTCTTTATATAAGAATAAGAGGAAAAACAAGAGAATCAGGGCCAACCCAGGCCGGAAATATGGTTGTAAGAACCCTCTCAAAAGAAGGGTTTAATATTCTATCAATAACTGACGTAACAAGAATTCCGCGTGGCGGACCAAAAAAGAAAGGAGGTAGAAGAGGGAGAAGAGTTTAAAAATACTCTTTTTTTGATAAAAAAATGGAGAGAGTTTTTAAATCAGAAGAAAAAGAAGTTCTCTTATTAGACAATTCTATAACTTTTATTAATTCATTAAGAAGGGCTTCTTATGAGATTAAAACTCTTGCTTTCAAAGAAGTAGAATTTTTTAAAAATGATTCTGTTCTCCATGACGAGATTCTTGCCCATAGAATTGGTTTAATTCCTCTAAAAAATGAAAAGATAAAAGAAGATGCATCTATTGAATTTCCTCTAAAATTTGAGGCTAAGAACGATGGTGAAGAAATCTTATCCCAAAATATTGGCGACCAAGTCGCTATTTCAAACATTCCATTAGTTAGGTTAAACAAAGGTCAAAAAGTAGAATTTATTGCAAGAGCAAAGATTGGCATAGGAAGAGAGCATTCAAGGCATTTACCTGGGCTAGTTTATTATTATAACTACAATAAAATTTCTCTTAAAGACGAAGCAAAAAAACACCTTGAATTAGCAGAAAGATTTCCCAAGGTTTTTGAAGTTAAAAATAACGAAGTTGCAGTAAAAAATGAGTGGGCTTGCAATTTTGATTCAGAAGATGTTCAAGTTCCAGGTTTAGAAATTACCCCTACCGAGAAAATTGTTTTTATAGTTGAAAGTTTTGGTATGATGTCAACAAGCGATATTATTAAAGAGTGTGTTAAAGTTTTAGATAAGGATTTAGAAGAGTTAAAAAAAGAACTTTCCTGATTAGAAAGTTTTTTATATTAGATTTTTTTAGTTAAAAGATGGTAAATCTTTGGTTGTTATATGCTCTTCTTTCTGCCTTTTTCGCAGCCCTTGTTGCAATTTTCGGAAAAATAGGTTTAAAAAATTTAGATTCAAATAGTGCCACTTTTTTTAGGTCAGTTGTTATGACATTATTTTTGTTTTTAGTAGTATTTTTTCAAGGAAAATTAAAAAATTTAGCTTATTTTTTTGAAAATTCAAAGCCCTTACTTTTTATAATTTTAGGTGGAATAGCTGGTGCTTTATCATGGCTTTTTTATTTTTTAGCATTAAAAGCAACGGATGTTTCAAAGATAGTCCCTATAGACAGACTTAGTGTTGTTTTTGCTCTTGTTTTAGCTTTTCTTTTTTTAGGTGAAAAAGTTAATTTAATGACTTGGTTAGGAGCAATTTTGATTGTTGTTGGTGGGATAATAATAGCTCTCCAATAATTCAAAACATTTTTAAGATTATTTCTTTTATAATTTTTTAGGCGGGGATGCCGGAGTGGTCAAACGGGTCGCGCTAAGGACGCGATGGCTTTTGCCTGCAGGGGTTCGAATCCTCTTCCCCGCATTAAATAAGCTCTAAATAACTCTTTAATCAGTGTTTCATCCAATCAGGAACAGGAATATTTGTTTTAAAACTTCCATTTATTGGGACAACAATATTTTTTTCTATCGGAATAGTAATATTTTTTTCAATTTTTATTTTGATAATCTTGTTTAAATTGATTGTTTTGTTTATTTTTATAGTGGTATTAATAGGAATATCTTTAGATATAACCTGCCCACCAACGTTTATCGGAATTTTTATACTTGTATTTATAGGAATATTTTCTTCTATAGAAAAACTTTCATTTATAGGGAAATCTACTTCTTGGTTTATCGGGAATACCTCCTCCAAATTGACAGAAAATGAGAAATCTTAATTTAACGGAACTTCAACCTCAAAAAGATCTTTTTGTAAAGACATCTGTCCATAATAATAGCCTCCGTAAGAAGCGCAAGCTAAAATAAATAAGAAGATTAAAAATTTAAAAATTTTATTTATAGCTTTCATGGCAATAAGATAAATTATTTCTTTTTTATATTTTTAGGAATATTTAAATATAATTTTTATTTTTCAACTTAAGCTCGAGTAGCTCAGTTTGGATAGAGCACCGCACTCCTAATGCGGGGGCCGGGGGTTCAAATCCTCCCTCGAGCGTTTTCCAAAAACTTTAAAAACCTTTTTTTTCTAAAAAAATTGAGACGACCATAGCCTGTTGGTAACACCTGTTCCCATTCCGAACACAGAAGTTAAGCTTCAGGCGTTTGCGTTTGTACTGCTGAGCAAGCGGGAAGACGCAAAGTTGTCTCACTTTTTCTCCCAAATTTTTTATAGCAGAATTGGTTATAGGAATTATTGCTGACGTTCTTTATTATTATTTTTCTTTAAATTATCTTAAAGTTCGTTACCCAGAAATTAATCTTCCTTATGGTTCTACTCTTCTTTTTTTATAATTTTATCCATTTTAGGTGCAGTTTTGTATTATTTTTTAAATAAGAAAGTCAGCGGTTTTCCCCTAAGAACAATAGAAAGCAATAATCAAAGGCATATAAAACAGTTTATTTATGTAATTTATCCTTGTGGTTTTATTGGATTAATAATCTTCTTTTTGCTGGGAAAAATAAATTCTCTTGACTTTTTAATTTATTTAATTTTTGTTATTTTTAGTTGGTTTTTGTTTTTTAAAAGATTGAGAAATATTGAAGAAAAAGAAGGAAAAGATACAAGACCTATTTTGACTTTAGGAGAATGGATTCTATTTTATTTCTTATTTCTTTTTTTGTTATTTGCAGTTCTTTTTTCTTTAGCTTTGTTTTTTGATTAATCTTTTAACTCTTTTTTATTTTTCATTAAAAACCCAATTGTTTTCTTCAATATATAAACAACTAGTAAAAAAATAGTATAATAAAAAGCAATCATAATAATTGCTGCAGTACCCATTGCTTTGCCACTAAGAAAGCTCGATGCCGATTTTTCCTCATAAATAAAAATGGTGTAGAAAAGCATTCCTAAAAAAATTAAGTACGGCAAAAATAAAAAATATCTAAACTTAACCATTTAATTTTTTTATCCCCAATATTTTTAAACTTTTCTTTATTTTGTTTATTTTATGGCATCAAAAGAAAAAATTTTAGAACAAATTAAAGAGATGATTTATCAGAAAAATCCGAAGTTAAATAAAAAGGCAAAAATTCTTGCAATGCGAAATAACATAAAACTTAGTAAACTAAGAAAAGAATTCTGCCAGAAATGTTTTTATCCTCTTGACAAAGCGATTCGTCGAGTAAAAAAAGGTTTTCTTGTTGTTCATTGTTTAAACTGCGGAAATCTGGCGAGATGGAAGTTAAAGAAAGAATAATTTTATTTGAAAAATTATACTCCGAGACAGTCTTATTTTTGAAATAGTATCATTTTTGAGGCGATGATTAATAAATAATTACCTATTATGAAATTTATGGAAGAAGAAGGAGTACTTAATAGATATACGCCACCACTTGCAGCAGCCGCCCTTTTGGGAGCACTTGTTCCAGGTGTAGGTGTTCCTTTAGCAGTTGGTTCTATGTTGGTTGGTTTTGCTATAGGTCATGGAATAAAAAGAATTTCAAGTTCTTCTCAAGAAAAAAACAAATTAGAGGTTTTGCCTCCAGAAAGAACAGATGACTATCCAACAACAGTTGCAGCAAGAAGAAGTCCTTATGAAGTTGCATCCTTTTTAAAATATAAAGCTGAAGAAGAAACATATAGATATTCTTTAGTTAGTTCTTCTTCTATTGCTAAAAATCTTCTTGATAGTCTACCAGAAGGAGCTTTAGATAACTCAAAGGGTTTGAATGTAAGAATTTCTAGAAGAAGTACCGGATTAGTAAGTTTTTTAAGCTCTGAAAACGAAAGAATAAATATAGAGATTAAGGTAAAATGATAGTTGTTTATCTTAAAAACCTCTTAGAAAAAATAAAGAGATTCTTTAGAAGAGAATATCTTGTTGTTTCCCCAGAAAAATTTAAAGAACTTTCTAATGGCTGTTTTGAAAGAGGAATATTTAGATTTTTCAGGCCAGTTTATGTAGAAAATGGTGTTGATTTACATTTAGCAGATAGAGAAGGTTTAAGAAACTATAAAAGAGGTTTAGAAAATAGTATTTCTGCACAGCCAAAAACAAACAACAAAAATAGCCAATCTTATGAAAGAAGAAAATCTTTAGATGATTATCTTGCATCTTATATAGAAAAGCTTTCTCATTATGGCGAAGAGTACAAAGAAAGAATGGAAAGATTTGTAGCAGGGCTTAAAAGAGGTTTTGACTGGCTTTTGGAGAATACAACTCCAATTAAAGATTGGAGAGAAATAGAATTTTCATTTTGTCCTTCTTATTCTGGATTTGAAATAAAAAGAACTTCTGCAGGATATAAGTTTAGATATGGATAACCATCTAATTCCATACCTGGAAAGACCGGCGCTAACAAATAGCTATTTTAACAGAGATTTTAATTTTTCATTTCCTTTGATCTACTCTCCCCCAGAAATTCCAGAAACAGCTATCGCAAGAATTAATCCTTCTTTAAGTATAGATGTTTTAAAAAAACAAGAAAGAGAAGAAAGTTATAAAGTTGGAATTTTATCTGCCACAACTGTAGCAAACTCTTATGTAAACTCTTTATCTTCACAAAGGCGTTCAAAAATAAGAGACATAAATGTCAGCATTAGAAGAGAAACTCCAAGCCTATTAAGAAGAATTTTAACAGGAGAAAAAGAGGTTGTTGAGATAGATATTGATGTTAGATAGTTCTTTGGTTTAGTAAATGTTTAAATTCTAATTCTTCTAACTATTTAAATCTTGATTATATCCATATTTATCTTTACAGTTGAGGTATAAATTTTATAAATTATATTTTTCTTTAAGTTCTTTTTTTAACCATTCAATAGATTCTTCAATTTTCTTTTTTTCTTCTTCGTCATCTATTATTTCTTTTTTTCTTTCCAAAGATTTTATATCCTTTTTTCTATCATAAGATTTTATATGTATATGTCCTTTTGTTATTTTTGGACTTGAAGTTTTCGTAGAGTGGCCGTATAAGCTTTTTATAAGAGTCTTTCCATACCTCCCACCAACAAAAGAATCAAAAGAACCTTTGTATATTATTTTTTTATCTTCGGTTTCTTCCTTGTTTTTTTCTATAACTACTTTTTCTTTTTTTTCAATATTATATCTCGAAAAGGGCCAAGTTTCATCCTCATAAGCAGTTTTCCAAGGCAAATTTAATACACTACTTGAATCAGTTATTTCTTCTTTTGGGGTATAAACATCATTATAAAAATCAAAATAACTAGAAGAGGGAATCCCTTTTTTTTCTAAACTATTTATTATATCAAAAAATTTTTTTATTTCTTCTTCTTTTTCTATAATTATCCCAGATTCATAAAGCCTTCCAAAAGAATCCCTTGTCATATTCATAGAAGAAATAATCCTTTTTCTGTTTTTTTTGAAAAAATAAACCTTGGAGTGAATAGGTTCCTTTTTGAATTCTATTTCAATATTTTCTGTTTTTTTATAGTTATTTATATACTTAACAGTTTCTTTGTCAACAGGACTAAAGATGTTTTTTGGCCAGTCTCCGCCTAAAATTATTTTAACTTTTAATTGAGGGTTTGTCGACAAAATATAATCTAAAACTTCTTTTTGAAATAAAGACAAACCTAAAATTATTGATATTTCTTCTTCTTTTCTTATTAATTCAAATAATATTTTTGGCAAATCTTCTTTTTCATTTCCAGAAAACAAGAAAGAATTTTTCTTTTTTCTTAAATCAACTCCACTAATTATAGATTCGAATATTTCTGTAGCACTTTCTACTATTTCTTTATTAAAAGTTATATAATTTGTTTCAAAAAAATTTAAGAGAGAAGACTCTTCAAGGTTAGCAGAACCGATTAAAAGAGCTTTTTTATCTCTTATAATAAATTTTGAATGATTTCTTGGTAAACGATAGACTTCTAAATTTATTAAATCTTCTTTAAAATTATAATCTTTGTCTTTTTGTCTAGCAGAAACTATCCTGATTTTTACATTTTTCTTTAAAAGTTTTATAATCTCAAAAAGAGTTTTGTTAGAAAAGACGTTTGTAGATATATCTAAACTCTCTTCTGTTTTTAAAATAAAATCCTTAAACAAACTATAACAAGGTCTTCCAGTGTATATGCCTTCGTTAACCTTTACAAAATTTCTTTCCTTGTTTTCTTCAATTTTTTCTTTTTCTATAGAAAAATTCGATTTTTGAATTGTATCATTTCTTTCTAAAAAATCTTTTAATTTTTTTTGAAAAGTTTCTTTAAAAAAATTCTCTCTCAACTGTCCGATCTGTTTTCTTTTTATTTTGATAATTTTTTTCTTTTTTTGTTTTTTCTTTAAAAAGAAAAATCTTTTTTTTATTTTATTTATAAATTTTTTTAAAAAATTAAGATTTTTTTATATGTATTCATACCTTTAAGAGAAACTTTTTCTTAATAAATATTACTGAATTTCTAAAAAGATTAAACACTCTTACTTATTCTAACTGATTTTTTCAGCCTTGCCAAGAACCAACAAACATTACCTTCTCCAAACTCTTCTTCTTAAATTTCTAAAACCTATTTTAAATCTTCTAAAAAATCCTTGCTTTCTAACGCCAGCACGCGCCCTGTAAAAACTTTTTTTTCGCATACTTCTAAAATTTCTTCTGAAAAATCTTTTTCTATTTCTTCTTAACTTTTTTCTTTTTTCTCTTATGTATTGAATTCCTTCAACTCTTGCTTGAGCAGCAGCTAAAATTGCTATTGGTACTCTATACGGAGAGCAAGAAACATTGCTTAAACCTATTCTATGGCAGAATTTTACAGAAGCAGGATCTCCGCCATGCTCACCACAGATTCCAATATCAATATTTCTTCTTACTTTTCTCGCTTTTAATACAGCTGTTCTCATTAATTTTCCAACACCTTCAATGTCTAAAGTTTGGAAAGGATCTTTTTCAAAAACATTTTTTTCTAAATAATTTTTAATGAATCTCCCAGCGTCATCTCTTGAAAAGCCCAATGTAGTTTGTGTCAAATCATTTGTACCAAAAGACATAAACTCTGCCTCTTTCGCAAGTTTATCAGCATTGAGAGCGGCCCTAGGAAATTCTATCATCGTGCCAATTTTGTAAGAAATTCCTTTTTCTTTGACTTTCAATTCTTCAGCAACTTTAACAATTATGTCTTTAATCAGTTTAAACTCTTTGTCGGAAATTACATTTGGAACTTCTATTTCCGGAATTGCCTTTATTCCTTTGCTAGCACAATTTATTGCTGCCTCGAAAATAGCTCTCGCCTGCATTTCAGAAATCTCAGGATAAACAACACCAAGACGACAACCCCTAAAGCCCAGCATAGGATTAAATTCATGTAATTCCTTTATTCTGTTCTTTATTTTTTCAACAGAAACATTAATTTTTTTAGATAATTCTTTTATTTCATCTTCTTCTTTTGGCAAAAATTCATGTAAAGGAGGATCAAGCAATCTTATTATAACAGGCAAACCATTCATAACTTCAAAAATTCCTTCAAAATCACTTCTTTGATAAGGCAATAACTCGTTTAAAGCAGCCTTTCTTTCTTCTTCGCTGTCTGCTAAAATCATTTTTCTCATTGAAACAATTCTTTCTCCTTCGAAAAACATGTGTTCTGTTCTGCATAAGCCAATTCCTTGCGCACCGAAATCTCTCGCAACTTTAGCATCTTTTGGATTGTCAGCATTTGCTCTAACTTCTAACCTCTTTATTTCTTTAGCCCAGTTCATTAATTCTCCAAAATCTCCACTTATTTCAGGAGAAACTAATGCTAATTGCCCGACAAAAATTTCTCCTGTGCTTCCATCAAGAGTTAAATAATCTCCTTCTTTAAGTTCAATATCTTTTATTCTTAATTTTTTATTTTTCTCATCTATAATTAAATCAGAGCAACCAGCAACACAAGGTTTTCCCATTCCTCGAGCAACAACAGCAGCATGAGAAGTCATTCCACCTCTTGCAGTCAAAATTCCTTTTGCAGCGTGCATTCCTTCAATATCTTCAGGAGAAGTTTCTAGTCTTACTAAAATAACATTTTCTCCTTCCTCTGTTTTTTTCTTTGCGTCTTCCGCATTAAAAACAATTTTTCCGACGGCAGCACCTGGAGAAGCAGGCAAACCTCTCGCAACAGATTT
The DNA here is from genome assembly GCA_038885615.1 of Candidatus Pacearchaeota archaeon. Classification (GTDB taxonomy): domain Archaea; phylum Nanobdellota; class Nanobdellia; order Pacearchaeales; family GW2011-AR1; genus CAKZRD01. The sequence continues at coordinate 179,795 of JAVZZP010000001.1, read as the reverse complement.
GTTTTTTTGTTTAGCAATAGGGTCTATTGTTTCATGAAGTAACTGATCTATTGAGGCAGGATCAACTTTCATTATTGCCTCGTCTTTTTTCAATAAACCCTCTCTTACTAAATCTACAGCAATTTTTACTGCAGCAAAAGCTGTTCTTTTTCCATTTCTCGTCTGTAAGACGTAAAGTTTTCCTTTTTCAATTGTAAACTCAATATCTTGCATATCACGATAGTGCTTTTCTAGTTTTTCTCTTACTTCAAGAAGTTGTTTGTAAATTTCAGGCATTTCTTTTTCAAGCTCGCTTATTGGTTTAGGTGTTCTTATTCCAGCAACAACATCCTCTCCTTGAGCATTAACCAAATATTCTCCGTAAAATTTGTTTTCACCTGTTGATGGATTTCTTGTAAAACAAACACCTGTAGCACAATCATTTCCCATGTTGCCAAAAACCATCGCCTGCACATTCACAGCTGTTCCTAAAAGCCCTTTAATATCATTCAATTTCCTGTAAGTAATTGCTCTAGGATTATTCCAACTAGAAAAAACAGCATTTATGGCCAGATTTAATTGTTCTTTAACATCCTGAGGAAATTCCTTTCCTGTTTCTTTTTTAACTAGTTCTTTGTATTTTTCGACTATTTCTTTCAAATCATCAGAATCCAATTCTGTATCCAGAGAAACCCCTTTTGTTTTCTTTTTTTCCTCTAAAATTTCTTCAAATTTTCTATGGTCTACTTGCAAAACAACATCACCAAACATTTGTATGAATCTTCTATAAGAATCATAGGCAAACCTTTCATTTTTTGTGGATTCAATTAAACCTTTTATTGTAGTGTCGTTTAAACCTAAGTTTAAAATAGTATCCATCATTCCCGGCATAGAACTAGCTGCCCCGCTTCTTACAGAAACAAGTAAAGGATCTTTTTCATCGCCAAACTTTTTTTTCATTTTGTTCTCAAGCCAAGAAAGAGCTTTTTCTATCTGTTCGTTCAATTCTTCTGGATAACTTTTATTGTTTTTGTAAAAATAGTCACAAACTTTTGTTGTTATTGTAAATCCGGGTGGAACAGGCAAGCCAATTTTTGTCATCTCAGCCAAATTCGCTCCTTTCCCACCAAGAAGCCATTTCATATCGGCTTTTCCTTCTTCAAAAGTGTAAACCCACTTTCTTGCCATATTTTTTCTTTTGAAAGTTGTTTTTTAAATTTTTTTATAAAAAAATATATCTAATATTTCTTAAATTTGTTAATTATGTCTATATAATCCTCGTGTCCAAGCAGCATTGCTCTGCAACAATATCTTTCAAGACCGAGTTCATCTAAAACTTTTTTTGCATCTTCGCCTTTTGAAGTTTTTTCTTTAAAAAGTTTCCATAAATGACCTATTGGTTTTCCACAACTAAAACATCTTACAGGGATTATCATAAAAATTTGATAAAAAGAAGATTTTTAAATGTTTTGTTATTTACTTTTACATGAAAAAAGAAATTATTCGCCTTGTGGATGTTTACAAAATTTATGAGATGGGGGAAAATAAGGTTTATGCACTTTCAGGAGTAAATCTTCAAGTCCAAAGATCTGAATTTTTAGTTATTCTCGGCCCTTCTGGTTCAGGTAAATCTACCATGATGAATCTTGTAGGTTGTTTAGACACCCCAACTAAAGGAAAAATTTTCTTAGAAGAACATGATATTTCTCATTTGCACGAATCTGAACTAGCACAAATTAGAGGTAGAAAGATTGGTTTTATTTTTCAACAATTTAATCTAATTTCAACTCTAACTGCGAAAGAGAACATTTTGTTACCTATGAGTTTTCAAGGGTTTTCTAAAGAAGAGCAGGAAAAAAAAGCAAGAGAACTATTAAAACTCGTGCAGTTAGAAGAGAGAGAAAATCACTACCCAAATCAACTTTCAGGTGGCCAACAACAAAGAGTAGCAATAGCGAGAGCACTGGTTAATGATCCAGAAGTTATTTTGGCAGATGAACCTACCGGAAATTTAGATTCAAGAACTGGTCAAATCGTATTAGAGTTTTTAGAAAAACTTCATGAACAAGGAAAAACAATTATCGTCGTAACACATGACGTAAATGTAGCCTACAAATATGCCCAAAGAATTTGCTATCTAAAAGATGGTAAAATAGAAAAAATAGAAAAAAGAAGAAAGTAAAATGCAAAAAAACAAATCCAAAGGAACTAAAGCAGAAAGAGAGCTTTTAAAGATGTTTTTAGAAGAAAATTTTAGGGCAGTTCGAGTTGCAGGAAGCGGGGTAATGGAAACTGCTGATTGTGATTTATTGGTTGGAAAAATAGGAAAAAAATACGCAATTGAAGTAAAATCAACCAGTTCTTCTTCAAAATATATCTCAAAAGAGCAAATAGAAAAATTCTTAATATTTTCTGAGATTTTCGGTTTAACCCCTGTTATAGCTGTCCGTTTTAACAGAGAAGGGTGGTTTTTTCTTTTTCCCAATGAACTAAAAGATGCAGGAAAAAACTTCGTTATAGAACTAGAAGAATTAAAGAAAAATGGCAAAAGATTTTCTCAGTTTTTTTGCTAAAAGAACTATAGCATTATTTTTATTATCTTTTTTTGTTACTTTTGTAAATGCAAATTGTTCCGATGGTCAGATAGATATTAATACGGCTTCAGTTATTGATTTACAAAAACTAGTTGGAATAGGTCCTGCCTATGCCCAGCGAATTATCGAGGAAAGGCCTTTTAGTTCCATAGAAGAATTGATAAGAATTAAAGGAATTGGTGAAAAGACCCTTCAAAAAATTAAAGAACAAGGTTTAGCCTGTGTTTCAGTTGAAAACACTCGATCAAATATGCCCGATGTTTCTCAAAGCCAAGAAGATAAAATTTCAGAAAATCTTCGGCAACAACTAATTTTGGAGAATAGCAATCAAGAAACTCAGAATTCTTCTTATCGAACACAAAACCAACAACAGACAACAAACACAAATCAGAAAATAGATATTAATACAGCGTCTGTCTCTTTGCTTACAAAAATAACTGGAGTTGGAGAAAAAACGGCGCAAGAAATTATAAAATCAAGGCCTTTTTGTTCAATTGACGATTTATTAAAAGTTAAAGGGATAGGCCAAAAAACCTTGGAAAAAATAAAAGAGCAAGGGGTTGCTTATGTAGAAGATAACTTTTGTAAGACGGAAGAAAATGAAGAAAAAGTTTCTTTGAATTTAAATCAAAAATCTCAATCAATAATAGAAGGCAAGAAAAGTGATAATTTTCAAGAAGAATTAAAAAAAGAAAGTATTATAAACCTAAATTCAAATAAAGAAGAAAATAAAACAAACTTAGCAACAGGAAAAGTTGTTTATGAATCAAAAACAGAAAAAATAAGAAAATATGCAATTTACTTTTTTGCAGTTTTGCTTGTTGTTATAGTGGTTTTAATTTTGAAGGACTAAAATGACAAATCAAAAAATAAAATCAACTATTATTGTCCAATTAGCTGGAGCTCCGCCAGAATATCTTCTAGAGACCTTGAAAACACACGTTTCTCGTCTGGATTCTTTTAAAAACGTTGAAGTCATCTCAAAGAAATTTTCAGAGCCAAAACCACTAAAAGACAAACCAGAATTTTTTTCTGTTTTTTCGGAAATTGAATTTTACTCTAAAAGTTTTTCAGATTTAGTTTTTGTTGTTTCCGAAATGCTTCCTTCTTCTATTGAAATAAGTGAACCTTCCAATATAAATATCGATTCTTTCGAAGCAAATGACTTTTTAAATAATTTAGCAGGGAAACTTCATTATTATGAAGACATCTTGAGATTAGTGCATGCTAGAATAAAGCAGCTTTCTCCTCCACCCCAACAGAGAGAAGACCCTAAAAACAGAGAAGAAAAAGAATCACTGTCTTATAAAAAGCAATCAGAAAAATCAAAAAGAAAAAAGAAATAGTTTTTTATAATAAAACTTATAAATTTTATTTTATTAACTTTTCATGGCTATTAAAATAGGTGAGAAAATAGGCAATTTGAAATTTGAAGTTTTTCATGAAAATTCTATAAAAAAAATAGACATGGATTCCTTTAGAGGAAAATGGCTTATAGTGTTTTTTTACCCAGGAGATTTTACTTTCGTTTGTCCAAAGAATTAGAGGAATTCGTAAATCTTTATGAAGAATTCAGAAAATTAAACGCAGAGATTTTGAGTGTGAGTAATGACAGCGTTTTTGTTCATAAGGCCTGGCACGATTTGTCCCCCGCGATATCCAAAATATCTTTTCCGATGGTTGCAGACCCTTCTGGAAAAATAGCAAGAAGTTTTGGAGTTTATATAGAGGAAGAAGGAGTGTCTCTAAGAGGGACTTTTTTAATTGATCTGGATGGAAAACTAGTTTCGTTTGAAGTAAACGATAATTCAATAGGAAGAAACGCTCAAGAAATTCTAAGAAAATTACAAGCAGCTATTCATGTCAGAGAAAACAAAGAGGAAGTTTGCCCAGCAAGCTGGAGACCAGGTAAAAAACATTAAGACCTTCTCTAGAACTTGTTTGAAAGATATAATTTATTTTTTAAAAGCCGGTTCAGATGGTTTAGCTTTTTTGTACTTCTGATATATTATATATCCTGCAATTAAAGCAATTAACAAGAAAGCAACTCCAATTATATAGGAAGAATAAGATTTTTTTGGTTTGTCTTCTTCAATTTTTATGCACTCTCCACCAACACAACAAAATCCTAATCCTATGACAGGCACATTATTTCCTCCTTTGCAAGTGTATCCTGTTTCTGTACACAAAGTTCCATTTATCTCTTCGCAAGAATTTATTTCTTTATCTTCCGAGGAAAGATTTTTTGATATCTCTAATCCTTCTTTTGTTGTTACATAAAATTTTAAACTAATATCTAAGCTATCATTTTCATAATCTATGGTGAGGTTTTCTTCGAAATTTCCTGTTTCTTTTGGAGAATACTCTAAAAAGACAGGTCTTTCTTCTAAAGGCGATAAAGATATATTCTCACTAAAATTTAGGTTTTTCATCTTTGTTCTTAAAGAAATTTTTACCTCTTCTTCTTCAAGATTTTTTATTAAGAAATAAATAACCTCTGTTTTGTTTACTTCGAAGTTATTTTCAATTATTGTTTGATTAACTTCAATTCTTTTTATAGATTTATTTATTTTTTTTTCATCTATAGAGAGATTTTCTGTTTTATTAATTTTTGTATTATTTTCAGTACTAGTTGTTTCGTTCTCTATAGAAATAAAAATAGCAGGGACCTTAAAATTTTTGTAACTTTTTATTTCAATATAAAAAAAATCTTTTTCAGGATTTGCACTAACTCTTCTTATCTCACCAACTTTTAAATTGTAGCTGTAATTTTGAAAATCAACTTTAAGGTTTTCTTTTCCTAAATTGGCCAGAGTAAATGTTCTGCTTCCAAAAATTATTCCAGGACTTATTTGAAGAGCTCTTGTTGAATTGCCCTCAATATTTATTGTTTGATTTATTCTGCCAAAATTTAGAGTTCCTTCAACGTAATACATAAAATCTTCTGTTACAAGTGTAAAATTTCCTTCTTTTGGGAAAATGACATAAATAAAAGTTTGATTTTTATAGCTATAAATTCCTTTTTCAAAATAAACCTCTCTTCTACCTTCATAGATTTTTAAATCGTCATTTGTAAGAGAAACTTTTGGTTTTCCATCAAAATAACCTATATAGGTCTCGCCTGCAGAAACTTTCTCATTAAGAGAAATCAATTCTATTGAGGAAACTAAATTAAATGTTAAGATTAGAATTACAAAGATATAATGTTTTTTGTTCATACAATGTCTATCTTTTTAACTTAATAAAGTTTTTATTTAGGAATTTTTTCAATTTTTACTTAGATATCTCTTTTAGTTTATCAAACACAGCAGGTCTTTGCTGGGGCCTAGCAGCTATCGGTGGCTGGGGCCTATTTTCAACACCTGGTGCAGTTCTTGGAGGTACACCTAAGAGGGGTCTTGCAGGAACCATTGGTCGGGGTGGTCCGCTTATAGGCGGAAATCCTGGTTTAGCCGGCCTAATTCCACTGCCAAAGATAGGTTTCTGACCGCTATCCTTATTTGATTTTTTGTAGAGCATTACTTTTATTTTATCTTTCATTAAAATTCCAATTATTACTAAAACAATCAAAATTCCAAGCAAAATCCATAACCACAAAAGATTTTTCTTTGTAGTCGAAGATGGAGAAGTTTTTTTAACACAACAAACTTTTGAGCTGTCAGAACAATCTTCACTTATTTCTTCTTGGTCATTTCCGCATTTTGTTCTACATGTTCCACCAGCAAGCTTGCACTTATCTTCTTCTTCAGGTTTTGATCGAGGAGCAATATTTTGTCTGCACTCCCCCAAGCAACACTTTCCATTAGTAGAATTTTTTTCAATACCGCTACAAATTTCATTTTGAGAACAAATTTTTCCATTTAGTTCAGAGCATGATTTTAGGACAGGTGTTATATTACAACATACGGAAAAGGAAATGGGGCTATAACTGCAATCATATGAAGTTAAAACTCTTCCTGCATTTTCTAGGCATTCTGCTTGTCTTATACAGCTAGCTCCAGCAGGCCCTTGGTCGCATCTTGTTGTAGTTATAACATTGGTAGTATTTGGCTGTGAGGTATTAGGTTGTGGAGATGTTTTTCTTTGAGTAGCCCATAATAAAAATGCACTATCTCTTATGTTTTTAGAATTCCAGCACCCATTACTTTCTTGAGAGTACCAAACCCAATTTTTTGCATCGACTATTTGTTTTTGATTTAAGTGCCCCATTGCTAAAAGAACCAAAGCAGTATCATAATATTTTCCATAATAGCTGTTTTCTGCCTCCCAATATTTTTCATCTGTTTGCATTTTCATTATTTTCTCTCCATAAATTCTATCGTAATTTGTTAATATATAAGAGAAAACTTCAGAAAAATATTGCCTATTATTTTCTTCTGTCGTGATTATATAAGGAATGTTATCTTTAATGTTATGCCCTTTTCTCATAAGAGCCAATACAGCCCAGACATTGTCCTCATAGTTGCAGCTATCAATCCCAAAACATTTAGAATCTATTTTAAAGCTTGTTTCAGAGTTTTGGACAATTTCTTTTGTGTTTGAAAGAACATTTATTTTCGAAGAGCCCGGAGTTCTGTAGATAAAAGAAATTGACGATTTTTGATTACATCCTATTTTTATCTCTTTGTTTAAACAATCTTCGTTTATTCTAAGCCAATAGTTTTGATATATTGGGCTAAAGCAAGACCCAAAATTTCCAGTTAATTTCTTATCATTTTTTGCAGTAAATTGATAGTCATTCCCATCGTATTTTAAAGTACATGTTGTTTCATTAGAAGAGTCGTGTTGAAATATCCATTCAACTTCTGTTGTACTTAAATTTTTTGAGAGCAACCAGTTTTCATATTTTGTGGTATTCTCTTTAATATGATCTAATGCAAGAATCGCTAAAGCAGTATCTTTTATTGTACAAGAAGAATCTCCAAAACAACCTTCGGTTTTTTCTTTTGCTTTAAGCCTATCTACACATTTTCTAAGTATATCTGTTTTTGGAGTAGCCATTATAGAAAAAGCCAGTTGTTGTATCGTTATTGCACCAGAACAATCATCTTTTAATTCTTTTTCTAAACACTCATAGGCCTTATCAACCGTTGTTTTGTTTTGAGTTATGTTTTGTTGTTGCGAGACCTGAGAAGAATTTGTAGATGTTGTATTATTTTGTGAAATAGCGATATTCAGAAGAAGTAAAAATAAAACTATACTATTTACAAAAAAAAATATTTTTCCCCCTTTCTTTGCCATATCTCTTATAAAAATAAGCTATTTATTAAGCTTTTCTTTTTTATTTTTTTCTTTGAATATCTTTCTTATTGTGTAATTTATAGGATTTTTTAAATTGTTTGTTTCCATCAAAACACCTAGCTCTCGATAGATTGGTTTGTCATAATTGGGCGGCATCCTCTTATTTTTTAAGAACCATTCTATTTGCGACCTTATATAACCTTCTTTTAGGGGTTGATAATTTTTTTTATTCCACTCAGAGATTTTTTCTTCAATGTATTCCTTCGGAAGGTTCAGGGAAACAAAAAAAGAGAGTAGAATTGTTAGGGCCCTTTTTCTTCCATCTTCTTTTATTCCTTCAAGAATTTTCATTATTGTAGGCGGAAAATAATTCTCATCAATTTTTACTCCGTCAAGGTTTATACTTTTTATTTCGGAATATTTTTTTTCTTCTTTTTCTTTTTTCTGGGACCAATCCAATGCATTTATAAGCAGTCTTTTTGCTTCATCTTTTTCAGTTTCCGGATAAAAGTTTTTTATTAATATATTAGATGGTTTTGCTTTGTTAGGATAAAATTCTTCTAACTCTTTTTCTTCTAAAACAACAGAACAGAGGGCAGTTTTTTCATGCAGGGAATAAGGTGTTCTAAACAAATGTCTAGAAGAGACTAAAACTAAATCAACCGAATTAATATCTTTTTCTATTTTTATTTTTTCTTCGAAAAGTTGTGGATTCTTATGAGAATTAAACTTTTTGTCAGGAGATAAATAAATTTTTTCTTCATTTATTTTTTTCATTAGACTATTGCAGTTTTTTACTGGACATCTAAAAACTCTTTTTTTGCTATTTTTCTCTAAGATGTTAGTTGTTTTCGTCCCACATTTTTCGCAATAATGTTCACATAGAATGCCTTCTATCGCTTTTTCTTTTTTAGGCGAAAAGATAATTTCTTTTTCATAATCTTTATTTGTTATTTTAATAAGCTCTTTTTCTAGATTTTTTTTAATAAACTCTTCTTGTAGATATTGAGCTATTAATCTTGGCCACTCTGGAAACATATCCTTTGTTTTTATTCCATTAACTTCTTCTGGAAAGGCAGCCCACGGAACTATTATATGAAAACCTTTACTGCCAGAAAATTTTATTCCAAAATTCTTTATGCCAAAGTGTTTTAGTGCTTTTACTATTATAATAGCAGAAATTTTTGCATAGTCAAAATATTTTGAATCAATATCAATAAGAAAGTCCCATCCTTCTCTTTTTTCGTCTAGAACCTTTTTTTGAGAATCTTTTTCTATTTCTAAGGGGTTTTTCCAAATTTCTTGAGAACAATGGAAGCTAGTAGCTCCTTTTTTTGCCAATTCGTAAATATCACCTGGATATTCTAAGCAGTCAGGCCTTTTTCCAAAAAATTCTTTGTATAGGGGTATTGTTTCTCGGTGTTTGCAAAAATCAAAAATGGCATTCTGGATTTCCTTTTTTGAATAATGGTTTAAACAAATAAAATTTATCTTTTTATCCTCTTCTTCCATGTTCTTTTTTATATAGGTTTATTTAAATAAATTCCTACTTTTTCAAATAATAATCTTTATAAATGTTTAAATAAATTCTATTATATGAAGATTAAACTAGAAAATCCAAAATCTTTTATTGACGCACTTAATATAATTTCTGAATTAGTTGTAGAAGTAAAATTAAAGTTTTTAGAAGAAGGGCTTTCTTTAAGTGCGGTTGATCCTGCAAATGTTGCAATGGTTATTTTTAAGGTTCCAAAAGAGAGTTTTGCAATTTATGAAGCAGAAAATGACGAATTGGCTGTTAATTTAGAAGACTTAAAAAGGATTTTAAAAAGGGCCTATAACTCTGATTTTGTTGAATTTGAAAGAGATGAAAATACACTAAAAATTTCCTTGGAGGATTCGTCAAAGAGAACTTTCAATCTTTCTTTAATAGAAACAGACATTGAAGAAAAAAAGGAGCCTTCTTTGGAATTCTCAGTTGAAGGAGAGATTTCTTCACAAGACTTTTCAAGAACAATAGAAGATTGCTACGTTGTTGCAGATTCATGTTCTTTTTCCGTTAAAGATGGTTTTTTTAGAATAGAAGCGAAAGGTTCTTTAAGTTCTGTTAAGGTCGATTTTCCTTCTAATTATGAATTCAAAGGCGGGGCAAGAGCCAAATATTCTCTTGAATATTTAATGAAATTTATAAAAGCCGCTAAAATTTCTGAAAAGGTAAAAATTATGTTTTCTGATAATTATCCTTTAAAACTTGTTTTTCCAGGAGACAGTTTGGGTATTTCTTTTATTCTCGCTCCAAGAGTTGATAATGATTGATTTTTAAAATGACAGATAGATCCATCAAAAAAATAAAAAAAATAGAGGAATTGCTTATTTCTGTAGGTATTGATATAGCAAAAAAAGGGGAGGGAGCCTTGTTTGTTGTTTCAGATAATTGTAAGTATAAAAAAATGCTGAAGCAGAGATTTGAGCCTTTTTCTATTTTTGAGCCAGGAGCAAAAAAAATTCTTTTATCTTTAGCAATAATAGATGGAGCGGTAATAATAAACAAGGAAGGAATGGTTGTAGATTACGGAGCCAAGATTGAGTCAAAAAGAGTTTTTAGAGAGTATGGCACAAGGCACGCGGCGGCATATTCGGCCTCCTTGGAAAAAGATAGCTTATCTGTTTTAATTTCTCAAGAAGAGAAGAAAATAAAAATTTTTAGGCAAGGAAAGATAACTGTTCAAATAGATGCGCTTGAAAAAAATGTTGAAAAAAAGGTCAGAGAAGCAAATGAAATTTTGGAAAGTGTTGGTGTTGGAACACTCTCAACAATTGGAGTTTCCGCTTTAGCTCCAGGCTTAGGGATTGCTGTTGTTCCCGGGATAATTCTTTTAGGTGTTCCTTATTACTTTTTTAAGAAATATATTAAAAATAAGTTTAAATAGTTAGAAATTGTCTTTTTTATATGAGAAATAAAAGAGGTCAAGCAGTATTATTCATTATTCTTGGAATTATTCTTCTTTTTTCAGTTTTTTTATTTTTTTTTATCAAACCAGAGGTTATCTTTAGTAAAAAAAGCATAGAAGACCCTTCTTTAGACATAAGAAGTTGTATTTTAGACTCTATAAAAAAGCACGAAGAAAATTTTTTTAAAGAAAAACAATTTTTAGAAGAGTTTAAGGTTTTTTATGTTTATCGTGGAGAAAGAGTACCTTTTTCTTGCTTTACCTCTGAGTTTTATTTTCCTTGTGTTCAACAATCTCCTTTGTTTATTGAGTCAGTAAGAAGAAAGATTGAAAATAAGGTTTCTAGGGATCTATCTAGATGTTTATTAACAATTAAGGAGAATTATGATAAAAAAGGGTATTCTTTTTTATATGAAGATTATTCCTTTAATTTAATTTTTGAAGAAAAACAAATTTCATTTGATTTTAAAACAAATATTCATCTTTCCAAGGGGGAGTCATCTCTTTCTATTTCAAATCTAAAAGGAAACTTTAAATCATCTCTTCCAGCTCTTCTAAGAACTGCCGAGACAATAAATAATTATGAATCAACATTTTGTGAATTTGATTTAATGGTTTGGCAAGCAATGAACCGTGATGTTAAAATTGATAGATTTCGCGGTGGTGACTCTACTAAAGTTTATATTTTAAATTCAGCCGGAGATTCTAAAAAAGAAATTAAATTTGCAATTCGCACTTGTGTAATGCCTGCCGGAATATGAAAAAGAAAATAGCAACTTTAGAAATAAGTTTAATGGTTTTGGCTATTTTCAGTTTTGCCTATTTAATTTCGGAAAAGGATATAAAAATTGTTTCTGCACAACAGGACTCTATTAAGGGTTGCTGTCGTGAAACAAAAGAAGGAGCAATCTGTCAAGAAATTCCTTTTTTTCAGTCAGACATATGCAAGGAGAATCTTTTTTTAACTTCTTGTTCTTCTGTTGATGAGTGTAGAATTGGTTGCTGTTATTCGCCTTCGACAGGAACCTGCTCAATGAACTCTCCAAAACAAAAATGTTTGGAGAACGGAGGAAATTGGAGTGATAGTCCTAGTTGCAACATTCCACAATGTCAGTTAGGTTGTTGTATTTTAGGAACACAAGTTTCTCTAACTAACTCTCGAGAATGCACCCTGCTAGCAAACAAGTATAATTTTGAAAAAAAATTTGTCCCTTTGGCTAGCGGAGAGAGCTGCGAAAAATATTTCGGTTTAGAAGAACTGGGAGCTTGTCTTTCAGATTCGGGCGATTTTTCAGGTGAGAAAAATTGTGTTTATACCTCTAAGAAAAACTGCAAAACAGGGGATTTTAAGCCAGGCTATTTATGTACTGCAAAAGAATTAAAAACTGTTTGCAAACCTACAAAGAAAACAACCTGTGTTGAAGATAAAGACCAAGTTTATTTTGTTGATTCATGCGGAAACATAGCGAATATCTACGATGCTTCTAAGGCAGATGATCAAAGCTATTGGGAAAAACCAATTCCTCCAGAGAATTCTTGTTCTCCAGAAAGCCCTTCTTGTGGTAATTGTAATTATATAGGCGGAAGTGTTTGCACAAAATATGAACAAGGAAAAACTCCAAAACCGACTTTCGGAGATTATGTTTGTAAAAGTTTGCATTGCGGAGAAAGAAAACACGGAGAAAGCTGGTGTGTTTATGATATTAATCCTTTAAGCGGCATTTCTCCAGTAGGTTCAAGGCATTTTATAGCTCGTTGTTTTGAAGAGCAAATTACCATTGAAGGTTGTGCTGATTTTATGCAAGAAATTTGTGCCCAAAATACAGATAGCTCTTCTGGTTATACTTCTGCTAAATGCTTAGTAAATGATTGGCGTTCTTGTTTAAATGCAAATGATGCAGAATCTTATGAGCAGGTAAAACAAAAATGCGATGAAAACCCTCAATGCATAATGTTTAATGAGTTTTATGGAGAAGACAAATTAAAAAGAAGCGATGACAAATTTCTTGCTGGTTTTGATCCTGAAAAAACAAATGCTGAACAAGGAGCAATTGATGATTTAGGAAAAGACCAAAACAAAGTTTTAGCTCATTGCGTACCAAGATTTACTCCAGGTTTTCAATTCTGGACAACAAAAGCACCTGTCGGAAAAGCAAGTCAAACTTCTTCTAGTCAGCAACAAAAGACACTTTCTTCTGCAAATTATGGTGGAAGCGAATTCGAATCAACAGCAGTCTGTTCTTTAGGAAGTTTTGTTTGTATTAGTCAAATACATAGGGATTGCACTCTCGCAGGAGGTTGTGGTGATTGGAAAGACCATGAAAGAAATTGGGAATGCAATATAGATGGAGTTAATCAAAACATAAAAACAAAAGATTTGCCTGCTTTAATGGCTGCTTTAAATGAAAGATGTCGTGCAATTGGAACTTGCGGAGTTTCATCTAATATTGTTGGGAAAGTGAATAATGATAATGCAACAATAGGTTTTACAGTAAAAAGAATGAAAATAGATAAAACCGGAAAACAAAAAGAGGTTTCAAGTGAAAATTATACTTTATCAGAGGATTATATTTCTTCAATAAAAAAATCAATTTCTCAAATAAAATCTCTTAAAGATATCGCTTCGCGAGGAAGTGGTTTAACAGCAGATGCGGGAGATACGGCAGGAACTATCGGAGACCCACAAACCGGAGTTATTGATTTGAATAAACTAGCGAGCCAAGCTAATGTTAATCCTGGAGATGGAGGAGGATTTGATGATGTAATGACTGGAGCAATGGTAATTAGTGGTTTAATGGCGTTGGGAGGGTTTAGTGCCTTATCAGGAGTTATAGGTACTTATGGGACTAGTTTGGCTGTTATTACTGGAAGTACTTGGTTGGAGGCCGGAGCTGTAGCTTTTTCTAAAGGGGGTTTAGCTGCAGGAGGTTATGTCTTAGGTGCTGCAGCAGTAGGGGCCGTTGTAGGTTATCAAATTGGAAAATTAATTTCCAAAAACCAGGATTGGAGTCCTGGAAAATCAAATCAATTTAATATGTTCATGGCAAGTGTCGGTGCTGCTGTTGGTGCTGCCGTGGGAATTGGGTTGTCTACTGGATTTGGATCTGCAGCAGCTTCAGGTTCTGGATTTTTTGCTACAGCAGGAGGTCTCTTAGCTACAAATCCAATTGGTTGGATTGTTCTTGCTGCTGCAATTGTTTACACTATTTATACAGCTTTTTTCGATGAATATGAAGAACAAGAATATTTCATCATGCAATTCTCCTGCCAATCTTGGAAACCTCCAAAAGAATCTCAATGCGAGCTTTGCAATGAGGATGTAAGGCCCTGCTCTGAATACAGATGTAAATCTTTAGGAGCAAGATGTCATTATTTTGTTGACAAAGGAGAACCGGGCTATTGTGCGACAATTAATGAAATATGGCAGGCAAAAATAACTCCTTGGCCAGAGATTTTAACACAGGGGAACTCATATACAAACATAAGAGACAACGGATTTAGAATTGCTGGACCAAATGGCGGCGGAGTAGAACCATGGCAAGAATTAACTTTTGGTATTATCACAGACAAACCAGCAACATGCAAGATAGATTATGAACACACAAAAAACTATGATGAAATGAAATTTGAGATGATTTCTGAAATAAATCCTCAAACAGGGAAAGCAGAAGGCACACACCATAAAATAACTCTTTCTCCTTATTTAAGAGATAAAACAGCTTCAACAAACACTCTTGGTTTATCTGTTGGAGAGGAAAATGAATATTATATAAGATGTATGAATTTTGCGGGCCAAGTAAACGAGGCAGAATTTGTTGTTCAGATAAAAGTAAAAGATAGCTACGACTTAACTCCGGCTGAATTAAAAAGATTTGAACCTGCTAGTGGAAGCTATCTAAAAAAAGGAACAAATTCGACCGCAGTTATCTTATATCTTAATGAGCCGGCAGAATGCAGATTTATCCAGGAATATGATGTTGTTACAGGAGAGCAAGGTTACGAGAAAATGCCAAATAATATGACTTGTCTAACCTCTCAAGATAGTGTTTTCCTTGGAGAATGGAGGTGCTTCACACTTTTATCAAATTTAGAAGAAGGACAAAATAAATTTTATTTCAGATGCAAGGATAAACCTGACTTAACCGAAGAAACAGAATTTGATAAAAGAAATCCAAATCTTCATAGTAAAGAATACATCTTAAATGTCTGTAGAGAGGGCATAAATATAAACCTTATTAATAGAAACACTTTTATTGAAGAGAAAAACTTCACTCTTTCAGTTAGTACTTCTGGTTGCTTAGGAAATGCGATTTGCTCTTATAAAATTGAAAATTTTTCCTCCGGATTTATAAACTTCTATGAAACTGGTGGGACAGCACATAGTCAATTATTAATGCTGCCACAAGGAAAATATTCTATTGATGTTAAGTGTGAAGATGAAGCTAAAAACATAAACGAAACAACTTTTAATTTCCAGGTTTTTTTCGACGAACAACCACCAATAATAGTAAGAACAGCTTACGATGGTAATAGATTGTCCTTGCAAACAGATGAGGACGCAGAGTGTTTTTATCATTTAAATTATTCCGAAGTTTGCGAAAAAAGTTTAAGAGATATTCAAAATGCTTCTTCAACTAAATATTTGTCTAAAACGCATAGTTTTTCTGCAAATCCTTATGAAACTTATTATATTAAATGCAGAGACAAAAAACTAAATGAACAGAAGTTTTGTATTTCTGTCAAACCAATAAACCTAAAATAAAAGAATTTATAAAGACATTTTTTCTTTAAAAAATATGAAAAACAAAAGGGGGCAAGTTGCTTTATTTATTATTTTAGGAATTATTTTAGTTTTTGGAGTTTTTTTTATCATCAATTCTCTGAAACCAGAATTTATTAAACCTATTACTAATCGTCTTGGTTTTAGAACAAGCGGCTTTGAAAATTGTTTAGACGGCTCTTTGTCAAAGAAAATTCAGGAGTTATCTTTAAAAGCAGGGGTTCTTGAGCCAAAATTTACTTATATGTATAAGGGGGAAAATTATACTATTCTTTGTTATACAAACGAATATTTAAAACCGTGTGTGAACCAAGAGCCTTTCTTGAAAGATAGATTTGAGCAATCACTAAAGGAGTTAGTAAAAGAAGATTTTGAAAAATGTTATGAGAATTCAATTAAAGATTTACAGAAGAGAGGCCTTGATGTAGAAAGAGGAGAAATCTCTTACGAGGTTTTTATAGAGCCAAAAGAAGTTAAGGTTAAAATTAAAGCTCCGATAAAACTATCTTTCGGTGAAACAACCTCTTCAAAAAAAGATCTGACTTACAAATATAAAACAAATTTATATGAGGTATTGATGATAGCGACTTCATTGATTCAATTTGAAACTTATTATGGTGATAGCGAACAAATGCAGCAAATGTTATACTATCCTAACATAAAAATTTTAAAGGAGAGAAGAGATGATGATACTAAGGTATATTCAGTTATAGAAAAAAATGAAAAAATTAAATTTAATTTTGCTGTAAGAAGCTACCCATGGCCATCCGCAGGATCTTATTGATAAAAGAATTATTTTTGATTTTATTTCTTTTAACATTCCTTCTTAGTTTATCTTCCGCCATACTTTCAACCCCTTCTGTTTGTTGCGAGAGAACAAAATCAGGAGGAGCTTGTTTAAACTCCGCGGAGAGCGAATGTGATTCGTCTTTTAGAATTGCCCCCTCTTTCTGTGAGCAAACCTCTTTTTGTAAAACAGGAACTTGTTATGATTCTAAAGAGGGTCTTTGCATGGAAAATGTTCCTCAGCAGGTTTGTCAAGACAGAAATGGAACCTGGAGCGAGAAAAAAGCTTCAGAAATTCCTACTTGTCGTTTAGGTTGTTGTATTATTGCTGACCAAGCAGCATTGGTTACTTTAGCCCGTTGTAAAAAACTTTCTACTTATTATGGAATTTCAATGGATTTCAGAGCTTCGGTTACAGATGAAGGCGAGTGTATTTTTTTAGCTAATTCTCAAGATATGGGGGCTTGTGTCACCTATACAGGAACAGGAGTTAATGAGTGCAAATTTACGACTAGAAAAGAGTGTGGGGCAAAAGATGGGGTAATTGCTTTAAATGTTAATAAATCTATTCTAGAGCAAGAAACAGGAAAGAAATTTTACAAAGATGTTCTATGCTCTGCCGAAGAGTTACATACGGAGTGTGCTAGGCAAACAAGTGTTGGTTGTTATAAAGGAAAAGTTTATTGGTTTGATTCTTGTGGAAATAGGGAAAATGTTTATTCTTCTGACAAAGATAAATCTTGGAATCGCGGAAGAGTTGCCGATCCAGATGAAATTTGTCCAAGAAGCGGTGGCAGTAATAGTTGTGGAAACTGCGATTATCTTTTAGGAAGTGTTTGTGCGAGAAAAGATGGAAAGAAAACAACAGATTTAGGAAAAGAAGGAGAGTATATCTGTAAAAAAACAACATGTAAAGATATGAGTGGAAAAACCCGCTTAAACGGAGAAAGCTGGTGTGTTTATGATATTGAACCAGGAAAAGGTTATGAAAAAGTTGGTTCAAGGCATTTCAGGCAAATTTGCATAGACGGAGAAGTTGTTACAGATCCTTGTGCGGATTATAGAAAACAGATTTGCATTCATTCAGGAATTCAGACTTCTGCAGGAGAATTTTCA
This sequence comes from Candidatus Pacearchaeota archaeon, assembly GCA_038885615.1. GTDB lineage: Archaea > Nanobdellota > Nanobdellia > Pacearchaeales > GW2011-AR1 > CAKZRD01. Next base: position 162,348 of record JAVZZP010000001.1, on the reverse strand, counting down.
ACAGCAGCCTGCCGTGTAAATCGCTGGCAAGATTGTATTTATCAATGGAGAAAGAAAGATTGTGAAAATATTGATGTTAGGGATTGTATCTGGATAGACGATGTTGAAGGTTTGAATTGGAACAAAGCACAACAGCAAACATCTAGCTTTTCTAATCCTACCCCCTATTTTCAGAATCCAACTTCTGGAGGACAGTCAGGAGTAGACACAGCAATGCAAGCAGCAGGACTTGTTCAACAAGCAGCACCTTTTTTTACTAATCCTACGGGAAAGGTTATTACAGGAAAAGCACTCAATCCTTTTGTTTCAAGCGGCAAAGGAATATGGGAATTTGATTATGATATTCTGAATAAAGTTACTAAATTCAATAAAAGCGAGGTTGATGAAGGAGGTCTTTGTGTTCCTTTGATTCCTCCTGGAAATAAGTTCTGGCTTGGTGAAGGAAATTGCAATATGGCCTCTGCTGTTTGCAAGGTAATAATAGAAAGAACCGAAAAATATTCTAGTATTGCAGGTCCTTTTGGAGACAAAGAATATGAATTTAAGATGGTAAATGAAAGCGGGGTTGAGGTAACGAGCGAGTGTTTAGAATGGGAAGGAGGAAGTCCTCCTAAGGGAAGCTCAAAAAGTTACTCTTTAATTCCAAAGCACGATTGGGCAGTAAAAGTAAATGCAATTTGTACTTCCTTGGGTGATTGCGGTGCTAATGTAAATATAAATGATAAATATACAGATGATGGTTATTCTTGGAAATACAAAAATTCTTCTTTCAGTTTGCTAGGAAATTTGAAACAAGGCCATCAAACAAGAGGAACAGGATTTGTAATTAAAGAAAGAAAGGATTCTATTTTAATTAATGACAGAATAGAGGTTAGAAAAGGAAGTTATGTTTTATTAAAAAAAGAAGATAAATATTCTTTGAAGCAAATAGAAGAAATAAAAGTGGGTGATGTAATTGTCGCAAGTGACGGAGAGGAAATCAGAGTTGAAAAACTAAGCTTTCCTCAAGAAATAAAGCAGCAAACAGTTATTAAAGAGGATAAAACTTTTGCTCAGAAAATGTGGGAGAAGTTGGCTGGAAAAGAGATTCCCAAAAAAATTGTTTCAGGTGGAAGCTCAGAAGAAGGACTATCTCTTGGAGAGTATGGAACAGGAATTAAATTTTTAGTGGAGGAGAAATGAACAAGTGCGCACTCGCCTACAGCCAGATGTTTTTAATGATTTTGGGAATTGTGAGTTTTGCTTATATGATTGGAATGGCGGAGAGGGCGAGTGGAAATAACCAGGAAATAAGAGAATATTATAAAACAATCTCTGATGATACTATTGTCGTAGATACTTTTGTTGGAAGCGCTCTTTTTAAGTCTATTGTTTATTATAAGCAAGGTGATAAATGGTATAGGCAGGTAGGAGAAAGCCGAAACATAGAAGAAGATGTAGATATTTCTGATGAAGAAGATGTTGTATCAATTCTCAATAGAAAATTAAACCCAGCATCATGTCTCACTCCTTCAACTCTCATCACCCTCGCGAACCTTCAAACAAAGCCGATCTCAGAAATAAGGCCGGGCGACGAGGTGCTTAGTTATGATTTTGAAAAGCGCGCGCTGACAAAAGAGGTTGTGCGAAATGTTATTGTTTTAAAGAAATATTCTTATTTAAAGATAAATGACAAGCTTGAAATAACTCCGAATCACGAGGTTTTGCTTAATGGAAAATGGCAGCCTGTCGGCAACGCAAAAGTCAGCGATTATTTTTTGGGAATTGACGGAAAAAAAGTTTTCATTGAAAAAATTGAAATTGTTGAAAAGCCAGAAGGAATTGAGGTTTTTGACTTGGATTTAGGCGGAAAATGGTATTTTGCCGAGGGGGTTTTGGTGCATAATAGTAAGTCTACTAGTTTGGCGCAAACACCAACAAAGGGGGGAACAGCTTTGCGGGTTGATAGAAGTAATAGCGATAATGGAAAAGGAGGAAGTGAGGAGTCAAGAGAAAGAGATAGTCCGACGCAAGATCCACCAGAAGGTAAAAAGACGGGTTATTGGTCAGGTAAAAGAGATGATTATCCTTTCGAATGGGCTAAAAAAGCAAATCTTTCAATTTTTAAATATGGTGGAATTGGGCATTTGGTTGAAGGGCTTACTTGGGCAATAGCAGTTGGGGGCTTTATTAAAGCAGCCGGAAGCTTTGTTGCAAAAGAAAATCAAGAAATGGTTGATTCTATTGCTGAAGCAGCTTTTTTAGGAGTTATTTCATTTAAAACAGCACAGCAGGTTTTAGGAGAAGGAGGTTGGTTTGATTTAACTAGCTCTCAAAATAAGTTTGTTAAATTTCTTGGTTCAAAAACATTTCATGTTGCCATTGGTGCCGCAGTCGCTTGGTGGTATTATGTAAAAAATTATGAGAAGACAAAAACTTTTGAGGAGCAAGTTGAATTTAAATGTCTTCCTTGGCAGGCACCTCACGGGGGGGAGGATTGTGATTTATGCAATCAAGATGGCTTGCCTTGTTCTGAATATCGCTGCAAATCCCTAGGACAAACCTGTGCCCTAGTAAATCAGGGAACTGGTAATGAGTTATGTGTTGATAATAGTAAGAGAGAGGTTTCTCCCCCTATAATAATGCCGTGGAATGAGAAACTAACAGAGGGTTATGCTTATACAGATGTAAGAACCTCTCCTCCTGGTCCTGGATTTAGAATAGTTAGACAGGATGTGAATCCTTGTATCAAGGCATTCTCACCAATACAATTTGGTGTTTTAACAAATGAACCTGCTCAATGCAAGATAGACTTGGAAAAGAAAAACACCTTTGAAGAAATGCTCTCTTATATGGATGAAGACAGCACTTACAGAAAGAATTTCTCCGCAATTCTTCATGTTCCAAGAGCAAAAGATTTGCAAAATTCTTCTTTAACTTTAGAGATGGGCAAAGAAATGACTTTATATATTATGTGCAGAGATGCACAAGGAAATGTAAATCAAGCACCTTATGCGGTAAGATTTTGTGTTGATGATGCTCCAGACAACACTCCCCCACAAATAAAAGCAGTTTCAATAGAAAGTGAAAATTGTATAGCAGCAGATCAAAACTCTTCTATTGTTGAATTTTATACTGATGAACCTGCGGAATGCAGATGGGATTTTAAGGATAAGGACTTTGAAGAAATGACTTACAATATGTCCTGTGTACAAAATGTTTTTGAAATAAATTCTATGCTTCTATACACTTGTAGAGCAAACTTAATAGGCATAAAGAAAGAAGGAACTGATTACTATATAAGATGTAAAGATAATCCTGGATTAGAGGAAAAAGAAAGAAATAAAATGATGCAATCTTTCAAATATTCTGTGAGAGGTTCAAATCCTCTAAAAATAAAATCAATATCACCAAACAACACAAAAGTTGTGGGAGGATTTTCTCCTTTTTCAGTTGAATTGAAGGTTGAAACTTTGTTTGGTTGTAACGACAATAAAGCAACATGCTTCTACTCATTAACCGGATATCCAAATAGCTTTATACCTTTCTTTGATACAAATAAAGCCGACGGTATAAGCACTCAAAGATTAGATCTTTATGATGGAAGACATAAATATTATGTTAAATGCATTGATGCCGGAGGAAATTTAGCAGAAACAGAAGGAGAATTTGAACTTGAAATTGTAACGACGCCACCACTTATAGCAAGAGCTTTTTACAGCGATGATTATTTAAGAATAGAAACTAATAGAATTTCTGATTGTGTTTATTCAACAGAGAGTTGTGACTATTTATTTAATGAAGGAACAAATATGCCTTTTGCTAAATCAAGAGTTCATGTTTCTCCTTGGGACAACGATAAAACATACTACATAAAATGCAAGGATGAATTTGGGAATGAACCAACGGATTGTTCTTTAGTCGTAACAGCTAGAAAAAGTTTTTTTCCTTTATGATTTTAGGTTATTTTTATAAATAACAATTTTCTGGCTAGATAATGGAAAAAGAAATTTTATCTTTTATTGAAAAAGAAAAACTAAGGCTTTTTGAAGAAACTGATAAAAATATAGAGCAAAGCAAAATTTTTAAAACAAAAGATGCAAAAGCGATAGTACAAAAAATACTTAATTTTTTATGTGAAAATTTTTCTTTTGAAAACACAAAATATCTGTTTAACTTTTTTATAAGGGAGAATTCTTTTGAAAAAATAAAAGAAAAACAAGAATTTTTTAAATCAATAAAAAAAGAAAAATCAGAATTTTTGAGAAAACTAAAAAAGCCGAAGCCATTCTGGTATCCCAAATATGAAATTTTAATTGTTACAGAAAGTGAAGAAACTTTTTTGAGATTACAAAATTTAGATTGCCCTGTTTCTTTAATAAGCTCTGAAAGAGATTTAAATGAATTAGAAAAATACGACGTAATTCAGGTAATTGATTGTGAGAATTTTTCTATAATTTTGGAAAGATTGCCCCAAACAATTTTTATTGATAATCTTGAAGACATTTATTTAGAAAGGCACCTTTCTTTCCTGTCCGGTTGGAAAGAAAATCTAGAAATAATAATTAAAGAATGCGGAGACGAGAAAATAAAAAAAATAGCAGAAGAACTTTTTTCTTTGGTTTCTTTGCTAGAAGAAGAAAAAGAAGAAATAAAAATTGAAGAATTAGAAGAAAAATGCGACGAAATCAATGAGAAAATTTTAACAGAATTAAAAGGGCAAACAATAAGCGGAGAAAAATTAGTTTCCCTTTTAACTAAAGGTCTTCCCGAGGAAATAAAAACAAAAATAGAAAAAGAAATCAAAGAAAGGAATCTTTCAGAAGAGATTTTTGAAATTGGTTTGCCCCTTAAAATAAATTACGAAGGGCTAGAAAAATACATAAAAAGAAAAAACCAAAAAAAATTTTCTGATTTTGTGGCGAAACTACAGAAAAATGCAGAAAAAATAAAAGACATAGAAAAAAAAGTTTTTGAACTAGAAAAAAATCTCTTGCTTTTTGATTTTTGTTCTGGACTTTATAATTATATAGAAGGAAAAATTTATCCAGTTTTTTCTGATTTTTTGTCCATAAAAAATTCAAAGAATATCTTTCTAGAAAATCCGCAACCTATAACTTTTGAGTTAAAAGACAAAAGAGGTTCTGTTTTAACAGGGGCAAATTCGGGTGGAAAAACAACCTTGCTAGAGCATTTAATTCAATTAATTTTTATTTCTCAGTTAGGACTACCAGTTTCTGGTGAATTAATTATTCCTTTTTTTGAACAAGTTTATTATTTTGCAAAAAACAAAGGTTCTCCAACGAGGGGTGCTTTTGAAAATCTTCTTATGCAAATGTCTTCAATAAAACCTAAGGGAAAAACAATAATTTTGGCAGATGAAATAGAAGCACTAACAGAACCAGGAGTTGCAGGAGAGATTATTTCTTCTACTATGAAATATTTTTTAGAGAAAGAATGTTTTTGCGTTTTTGCAACTCATTTAGGAAAAGAAATTTTACCTATTTTGCCAGAAAAAGCCCGTATAGATGGAATTGAAGCAAGAGGTCTCGATGAGAATTTCAATTTAATTGTTGATCATAATCCTGTTTTAGGTCGTCTTGCCAATTCAACACCAGAATTAATAATAGAAAAATTAGCAAAAACTTCAAACGAGGAATATTTTAAGTTTATTTGGGAAAATTTGAGGAAGAATAAACTTTGATTTTTTTCAAAACCCCGTCTTCCTTCTTTCTGCTTCTTCCTATTGTTTGTCCAAAACCAACAAGAACATAATTTATTTTGTTCCAATATTTTTTAGGAAAAAGTTTCATCAAATCTTCTTCTATTTTTTTGGGATTTTTGCTTTTTGTCCAACCCATTTTTCTAGAAATTCTGGCTACATGGGTATCAACTCCAATAGAAGCAGCTTTTCTTCTTTCAGCTAAGAAAACGTTTGCTGTTTTTCTTCCAACTCCAGGCAGTTTAATAAGTTCTTCTAAAGAATCAGGAAATTTTTTCAAAGAAGCTAAAATCTTTGAAGTTTCTTTTATGTTTTTTGCTTTTGTTTTGTAATAATTTATAGGCCTAATTAATTTTTCAATTTCTTTAAGAGGAGCTTTACCTAGTTCTTTTGAATTTTTGTATTTCTTAAAAAGCTCCTCGCAAACTTTTATTGTTAAAGAATCTCTTGTCTGTGCCGATAGGATTATGGCTATTAGAGTTTTCCAATCATCATTCCAACCCTCAGCAGCAAGTCGAGGCTTTTTTTGCTTTTCAAACTCTTTTTTTATAAGAAAAAATTCTTTTATAACCCTGTTTTGTTTATTTTTCATTCTTTTTTATTTCCTTAAAACCAGTATATTTCCACAAAACTTTTGGAATTTTTACAGAGCCGTCTTCTTGTTGGTGGTTTTCTAACAAAGCAATTAATGCCCTCGGAGAAGCTAAAACAGTGTTATTTAGAGTATGAGCAAAAATATTTCCTTTTCCAGTATTTATTTTTATGTTTAATCTTCTTGCTTGCGCGTCTGTTAAATTGGAACAAGAACCAACCTCAAAATATTTTTTTTGTCTTGGAGACCATGCTTCCACATCGGCGGATTTTGCTTTCAAATCTGCTAAATCGCCAGAGCAAATTTCAAGGGTTCTAACAGGTATTTCTAATTTTCTGAAAACATCTACGGTAAAACCGAGCATTTTTTCATACCATTTATAAGAATCTTCTGGTTTGCAAATAACTATCATTTCTTGCTTTTCAAATTGATGGACCCTATAAAAACCTTTTTCTTCTATTCCATGAGAACCTATTTCTTTTCTAAAACAAGGAGAATAACTTGTTAAACAAATAGGTAAATCTTTTATGTTGATTGTTTTATCTATAAATCTACCAATCATTGAGTGTTCAGAGGTTCCTATTAAATACAAATCTTCACCCTCTATTTTATACATCATGTTGTTCATTTCTTCAAAACTCATCACACCTTCAACAACTTTCTTTCTAATCATAAATGGAGGAATGACATAATGAAATCCTTTTTTTATCATATAGTCGCGAGCGAAGGCAAGCATAGCAGAATGGACAATCGCAAAATGATTTGTTAGGAAATAAAAACCATTTCCAGAGGTCTCCCTGGCAGAATCAAAGTCTGCGCAAAACATTTTTTCAGCCAACTCTGCATGATGAAACACTTTAAAATTTGGGGTTTTCGGCTCGCCAAATTTTTCTATTTCAACATTCTCAGAATCATCTTTTCCTATCGGCACTGATTCATGGATTATATTTGGGATTTTATACATTATCTCTCTTATTTTTTCTCCTAATTCTTTTTCTTTTTTTTCTATTTCCTCAAGTTTTTTTGGTATCTCTTTTGCTTTTTCTATTAATTCTTGAGCTTTTTTTTCGTTTTTTTCTTTTTTTGCTTTGTTTACTTCTTCAGATATCTTATTTCTTTCAGAACGTAGTTTGTCAGCCTCTAAGCGATATTTCCTCCACTCAGAATCTAATTTTAAAACTTCATCAACTAATGGAATTTTTTCATCTTTAAACTTTTTTCTTATGTTTTCCTTCACTAATTCAGGATTTTCCCTTATTAGCTTTATATCTATCATAAAATATACAGATTTTCAGATTATTTAAATTTTTGTTATATTCTCTTAAATGCAATTATAGAGTATATAAATTTTTTAAAAGGACAAATGCCTATTTTTTAAGGGGTAATATGTCTGAATCAATTTTTTTAGAAGAATTGCAGCAATATTACGAAACAATACAAGAATCCGTAGATAGCATTTTATCTAAGGGTGAAAATTTGCTTTTTGGTAGAAGCTTTGCTTGGTTGTGCAGAAAAGAGCATCAAAACAGAATAGGAATTGCAGAATCAATAAGACAGGTGAGGGAAAATTATGAAGAGGAATACTATGCTGTAGCTGATTTTTTAAAGAAAATAAAAGAAGGAGATCTGCCAATAAATCTTAGTAGGCAAGAAAGTAAAAGCCTTGCTAGGTCCTTACAAGATATAAGGACGAGATGCATTAGGGACAGACCATTAAAATGGAAGATCCAATTTATTATCTCTGTGCTGGAGCGATTGTTCTTCCTTATGGAAAAGAAGGTTTAATGGGTTATGCAGGGATTGGTTTAAGAGTTTCTCATGCTATTTTATCTATTGATAACCCTGTAATAGCTAGAGAAAAAATAAAAAAATACTTGCTAAAATAATACATTTTGGTTTTGTGCGTCTTTTTTCTCTACTAATAAGAGACGAATTATTTAAGAAAAGTTTAAAAGTAAATAACAACTAGAAAATATATCTTAAAAAATATATTTTAAAAATGGAAAAAAACAAAATCGAGGACGATGGATTTGAACTATTCTTTAGAAAAAAGCCAGCAATGATGCTAGTAGCATTAAAAAGAGTTTCAAGGGCCCGATATGGCTCTGTTCTAGCCAAAGAAGTTGATTGTACCTATTCTCATGCTGTAAAGATTCTTCAAGTTTTAGAAAAAAAAGGCCTTATTGTTTTTGAAAAAAAAGGGAGAATAAAAATAATAAAGCTTACTAAAAAAGGCCAAGAAATAGCAGAATATATAGAAGCAATAAAAAATTTAATAGAATAGCAAAGGTTAGATTTTTAAATCGTTTTTTATTCTAATTTTTATGGCTCCGTAGCTCAGCCTGGTAGAGTACTGGCCTTTTAAGCCAGGTGTCGCGGGTTCAAATCCCGTCGGAGCCATCTTTGTTAAATAAACCTTAAAAACTCATTTTTCTTTATAATTTTACGCAGGCATAGCCAAGTAGTAAGGCAAGCGGCTGCAACCCGCTGATCCCAGGTGCAAATCCTGGTGCCTGCTTCTAGAAATTAATTTTTAAAAATAATTATCAATTTTTCATTAAAACCCTGGAAAGGGCTTGACAGAGCAAGTTCAGAAAGAGCATGCCCTATCTCAGCCCCTTCTGGGGAAAAAGAGGTGATAATTATGTATGGTTTTCAGGGTTTTTAAACTTTTCTATTTGTTGTAATTTTAAAGTGACAATAGAGGTTGTTTGTAAATTAAACAAAAGCTTTTAAAACAAAAAAATAAATAATAAATATGAATAGTCGGTTAACAGAACAACAAAAAAAAGAAATAGAGGAGCAATCTAAACAACTTTTAGTAGAATTTAATCGCAAGCTTGAGAAATTAAAATTCAACGGTGAAATACAACTTTCTGAAAAGGCAAGAGGAAGAGTAGAAAAAACAAAAAATTTTTATTCCGAAGATTTTAGGAGAATTTTCTTTAAGAATGCTCATGAAAAAAATGAAAATTCATTAATAGCTGAAAGAGGTAGTTGGAAATGAGCAAGAATGATAGAAGATTAGCCAGAAAAATAGAAGATATTCTATGCAAAATGCAACATACAGTTCCTTTGTCTAGTGAATGGAGGTACTTTGAGGATAAATTTTTTCAATTATCGGACCAATTTGGAAGCCCGAGATTAAAGGCTCTTTATTTACGTAAATATGCTTACACAGGAACAAATGATGCGGAGGTTGCTGAAAAATCTTGTAAGGCTATCCTCAGGTCTTTTAGAGAGGAGATTCCTGATGGAACAAGGTTTAGAAATTCTCTTTACGAAGAAATAAGGGAGATATTTTACAATGCCAACTATTAGAGAAAAAGCAGATTTAATTAAAAGAGGAAAGCTAAAAGCAAAAGATAATTTAGTTTATTTTTTAAAAAAAATTGAAGAAAAAAACAAAGACCTGAATGTTTTTCTTTCTTTTAATGAAAATTGTTTAAAAGAGGCAGAAGAAATAGATAAAAAAATATCTGGTGGAGAAGATGTTGGCAAACTTGCTGGAATTTGTTTTGCAGTAAAATCAAATATTTGTGTTAAAGGGCTTGAAACAAACTGTGCCTCTTTAGTATTGAAAGATTGGCTTGCTCCATATGATGCAACGGTCATTGAAAAACTCAAAAAAGAAGATGCTATTGTTATTGGAATGGTCAATATGGACGAGTTTGCCTGCGGCGGTTCAGGAGAGACTTCTGCTTTTGGTCCGACGAAGAATCCCATAAATCAAGAGTTAATTCCCGGTGGAAGTTCTTCTGGAAGTGCTGTTGCTGTTGCTTCTGATTTTTGCGATTTTGCATTGGGAAGTGATACCGGTGGAAGCATAAGAAACCCTGCTTCTCATTGCGGAATTTATGGTTTAAAGCCCACATACGGAAGTGTTTCTCGTTATGGTTTAATCGATATGTGCATGAGTTTTGACCAAATAGGGCCATTAGCTAAAAGCTTAGAAGATACAGAGCTAATTTTTAACATAATTAAGGGAAAAGATGAAAGGGACGCAACAACGAGAGAGGAAAAAGAGAAAAAATTGGATACAAAAAACATCAGAATCGGTTTGGTAAATGTCGAAAAATTCGCAACAAAAGAAATAAAAAATTTGATTGAAGAAAAAATCAAAAATTCTTTGAAAAAAAATTTAGGCTGGGAGATAAAAGAAGTAACTCTTCCACTTGATATTTCTTTAGAAACTTATTATCTTTTAGTTTATGTTGAATTTTTTTCAGCAACAAGAAAATTTGATGGACGCAGATTTGGCAAAAGAATTGAAGAATATTGTGGGGAAGAGGTCTTAAGAAGGATCACTGGTGGAAAGGAAATAACTCGAGCAGAATACGAAGGAAAATATTATAGGAATGCCTTGAAAGCTAAAGAGTACATAAGAAAGCAGTTCGAAGAAATTTTTAAAGAGGTTGGCATTATTGTTTTACCAACAGTTCCAAGAACGGCGCATAAAATAGGAGAAAAAATCTCAGTTGAGGAAATGTATTCTTATGATGTTTTTACTACATTAGCCAACATCGCAGGAATTCCAGCAATTTCAATACCATGCGGTTTTGTCGAGGGAAAAGCTGTAGGAATGCAAATTTTAGCCCCCCACTTCTGTGAAAATTGGATTTTTGAATTTGTAAAAAGATTAAGCTAAAAAAGATTTTTGTTTAACTCAATAAGAAGGTAATTGTTCAATACATCTATAACAAGTTCTTTTATCTTGTCTATTTTCTCATTTTTATATGACCTTTTCTTAAGCAAGGATATTTTTGAAAGATTTGATTTTTTGTTTAAAACAAAAACTTCGTTTAGGTTTTCAAGTAAATCATTAATTTCCTTTTCCAGTGTTTGTTTATTAATGTTTTCTAGAACATCTGCTATATTTTCAAATTTCTTGAAGATTAATCTCCAAAGAAAAATCTCTTCGATGTCTTTTATTTGATTTTTTTTCATAAAAGAACTATCTGTTGAACAAAGATATAAAATTCTTTTAGATAAGTGATAAATTCTGTCTATTTCAGCTTCTAAAATTTCTTTTGTTTTAGTTTTTGAAAGTAAAATGCTCTCAATCATATTATTGAGTAAGACGCAATTTCTTTTCGCTAGTTCTCTTATCAAAATATTTGTTTCTTTATAAGAATCAATTATAGTAATAGAATCATTTCCTTCTTCCAGTATTTTATAACCTTCTAGAAAAGAAAGGTTTTCTAAAACTATTGGTTTAGCCGATAGGTAATCTTCTTTACTCTTGAATTTAAGTATAAACTTAAAAATTCCGCGGGTGTAACACAAAATCAAAACAGCTGTCAAGATACTTAAATCTTCAATGAATATTTTTTTTGTTTCTTCACCGTTATTGGAATTTTTTTTAGCTATAAGAAGTTCATTTCCTTTTTCAACTATCTCAATAACATCATTTTTTTTGAGATTATTCTTCAAAATCCAATCTTTTGGTAAAGAAACTGAAAAAGACCTATTTCCAACGAGTTGGATTTTTCTATAAGTTTTATTCATATATACTTTTATCATCTCTGCTATATATATTTTTCGTTTGCTATATACTTTTTATAGCATAAGAATATATTTTTTTTGTTCTTTTTATTTTATGCGGGGAGAAAATAGAAGTTTTGTTATAACTGCTGCCCAAGCCTATCAAAACCCAAATTCTGCTCGTTTATATGGTCGAAACGAAATGGCTGGAAGACCAAATGAAGATCTTATTTCTTCTTTAGAAAGATATTGTCAGAGTAATAGCGCAGATTTGATTATTCAGGCAATAAGGGGAAGTTATGCGGGGGAAATAGAGCTTGACGAGTTTTTTATGGGAAGAAAAGATGTTTTTATGGAAAGTTCTGCCTTAAGAAGATTAAATCAAGAAAGATTATTTGAAAGAAAAAGAAGAGAAGAGATGGAGAAATTTCTGGAAGAGCATCCACTAAGCGATAAAGAAATACCGATGCATTATTTTTGGAGAGAAATTTCTGATTTTCAATACAACACTTTAGATGTCTTATACCTTAACAAAAAAATAGCTTTAATAGAACCACAAACTCCGCCACAAAATGAAGATCCTGCTAAAGGAAATAGAGACATTGTTCAAGATTATATAGGAACTTCAATTATTATGCCTCACTCAAAACAAAGATTGGTTTCTGTCCCAAAAGATTTAGCTGGAAAACTACCAAGACTTTTTTTAACTACCGGTTGTTGTACTTATCCAAATTATAACGAAACAAATGCAAGAGGAAAAAGAGCAGCCCGCCATCATCAATACGGTTTTGTAGTAGTTGACATCTTAGGAGAAAAAAAATATCTTCCAAGATTAGTTCCTGCATTAGAAGATGGAAGTTTTATTGATTTAGGAGTTCTTTATTCTCCGAGAGGAGAACCGAGAGAAATCGGTGCCGAAGCTTTAGTTTTAGGAGATATTCATGTTCCATTTCAAGATTTTCTTTCAATAAAGGCATCAATAGAGATGATTAAAAGTTTAAAACCGAAATCTGTTTTTTTGCACGATGTTTTTGATTTTTATTGCATAAACCACCATTCTGCTGAAGATTCTTTATGGAAAATGCTTATAGCAGAAAAAGGCCTTGATAGCTTGGAATATGAATTAGAGCTCGCTTTGGAATTCTTGAATGAAATTTCTGATTCGTGTCCAAAAACGAAGTTTTATATCGTGCCTTCAAATCACGACGAATTTGTTAGGAAGTGGATAAGCTCTGGAAGAATTCTTAGGGATCCTAGAAACATGAGAATTGGTGGAGGAATTATAAAAAATTATTCCAGTGAAAAAAGCATTGTACAAATTGCTTTAGAACAAGTAGGAAAAATTCCGAAGAATATAGAATTTCTTCTTTTAGATTCCGATCAGCGACCTCACGATTTTGTTTGTTCTGCACACGGACATTTAGGTATTGAAGGTTCAAAAGGAAGTTTAAAACAATTTAAAGTAACTTATGGAAAAGTTGTTACAGGTCATACCCATACTCTAGAGGTGGATGGACACGCAATTTCAGCCGGCACAAATTCAAGAATACCTCTAGAATATCAAAGAGGACAACCATCAAAAGCAATGCACGGAAATGTTGCAATTTACAAAAATGGTCTAGCTCAAGCAATACCAATAGTTGAAGGAGTATGGAGAAAATGAAGGGAATTTTAGTAGGTTACCTATCAAATAAAAATATCGGTGCATGGAGAGCATATAAGGAGAGAGCAGAATTGGCAAGAAGAAGGGGAATTTCTTTAGTTAATTTGTTAATAGACGAAGAAAATATTCAGAGAATATCTTCCGGAGACAATGTTTTTGTTAGGTATTGGAATGGCAAGAGCATGGAAGAAAAAGAAATTCCATGTCCCTCTTCCTTTTATGATAGAACAGATGTGGTTAGCAGACCAAATAGTATAGAAAATTTATTGAGATTATTAGAGGATAATAGTTGTCTTTTTGTGAATTCTCCTAGATTTAGAGAACTATGTATAGACAAGTGGAAAACCTATCGGTTGCTGGAAAAAAATAAAATACCTCAGCCAAAAACTTCGATTTATAGCGAAGAAGCTATAGAAGACTTTCTTAGAAAATTTGAATTTGTTTTTATTAAGAAAAGAAATTCTTCACAGGGCAAAAATCAGCTTGTAATAAAAAAATCGGCCTCAAGCTATTCCTTGTTTTCTAGTGATGAAGAAACAAACCTATTAGAAAAAGCGAATTTTGATTTTCTTATACAAAAATTAAGAGAAAGAAAAATTGGGAAGGATTTTATTGTTCAACAGGGAATTGATGTTGATACAATAGACGGAAGAGTTTATGACATAAGAGCTATTTTTCAGAGGGGCAGTCAAGGAAAAATTGGTATGACTTGTTTTTATGTTAGAGTTGGTCCAAAAAATTCTCAACAGGCAAATATAAGTAACGGCGGGCATCCGCAGGACCCATTTGTTTTTTTTGAAGATTACGAGCAAGTTTTAAGAGCTGTAAAAAAAGAAGGAAATAAAATTATAGAGGCAACTTCTAAATCTTTTGTAGTAGGCGAAGTTGGAATTGATTTTGTTTTTGATAAGAAAGGCGATATTTACACATTGGAATTAAACTCAAAACCTGGAAGTATTGGCCTTCGAACTTTAAGAGAGTGGAAACCAACTGAAGAAGATTATCATAATAAAGGAATTATTCCTTTGGAGTACAATAATGAAATAAGAAAAACATGGGGGAGGAATTTGGAAAGATTTTTATTAAATCCCCTATTATATTGTAAATATCTTGTTGAAACAACAGGAGAAAAAAATGAAACTTGAAAAATTATTAGTAGAAATTCAGGCAAGAAAAATAGAATTTGATAGAGATAAGCTAATTGATTGGTTAAAAACATACGCAAATTATTACACGAAGGTATACTCTCCAAATATGTCTAAAGAACAAATAATGACAAGAAAATTAGAAATTTTGTTAGAAGTAGCTGATAGAATTTACTGGGAATATGGAAAAATATTTAGGTTGAGATTACTTCCTAAATCAAGAATTCCTGCTTGCTGTAAATATGATTACGAAAAAAGAGTTTTTGAATAAGATGAAGGTAATAAATGGTGCCCTGCTATCAATCAACAAAAAACCGAGAGGATAACTATCTTAAAAAGAATGAGAAAAGACTGACACCTCTTTATGAAAAAAGGAAAATATAGTTTTACCCCACAAAAATCAATGGCTAATGCTATTTTGCCAGAGGCGAAACCAGGGGTAAAGCAGGAAATGAAATTTTTGATATAATTGCCGAATCCAAGAAAAATGCTAGAAATCTTGCTTCTTCTTTGCATG
Source organism: Candidatus Pacearchaeota archaeon (assembly GCA_038885615.1). GTDB lineage: Archaea > Nanobdellota > Nanobdellia > Pacearchaeales > GW2011-AR1 > CAKZRD01. The sequence continues at coordinate 147,246 of JAVZZP010000001.1, read as the reverse complement.
CTCGTGTAAATTTGATAATTTCTTCTGGAAGCTCTGATAAAAAAGAAATAGAAAGAAATCTTGATTTTCTGTTAGAAACAATGATCTTTGGAGAAGGAAGGGACGATTTTCTTCGTTTAGTAACATACTATCACAGGCTTGACAAGGAAGGTGCGAATTTTTATCATCGTAATGCCTTAGAAGAGATTTTACTCAGCAGGATGAATTATCTAACGAATTAAGAGAAATTGGTTTGCCAGAAGAGGAGTATGTTATATTTGGAAGCGGGCCAATGGCTATAAGAGGCATAAGACCAAACAAAGATATTGATTTAGTCGTCTCTGAAAGAGTTTGGAAAAGTTTTGGTGTTCTTGACAATCTAAGAAAAATCAAAATGGGTCACATAGAAATTTGTAAAGACTGGTCGCCGTATTTTAATATTTCTGTATTGTTCGATAACTCTGAAACAATTGGCGATTTTATGTATGTTAAACTGCCTTATGTACTGCAATGGAAAGAAAAAAGCAAAAAACCCAAGGATAAAAAAGACGCTTTATTGATTAGAGAATATCTTTCTTTATGGGACTGGTAAAATTCAGAAAACTTTAAATTCTCTTTAAATTAATCTTTTTTATGGGTTTAATCTCATTTTTTAAGAACCTCGGAAAGAACAATTTATTCTATCCAGGATGTATGTTAAAATTTGCGATGGAAAAAGAACTAGAAGCATATAAAAAAATTCTTAACAAAAGCGGAATTGACTTCATAATGATAAAAGATGAAGTTTGTTGCGGAAGCCCTATTTTAAACGCTGGTTACAGAAAAGATTTTCGAAAGCTCATAGAGAAAAATTACAATTTATTTAAAGAAAGAAATGTTTCACTGATAGTTACTCCCTGTCCTGGATGTTACAAAACATTCAAAACAGAAGCAAAAAAAATTTTTCCAAAATGGGACATAGAAGTCGAACATTTTACACAAACTTTTCTGAAAATTTTGAAAAGTGGAAAAATAAAATTTTCCCCTAAGAAAGAAATTGTAACTTATCATGATCCTTGTCACTTGGGAAGATATGCCGGAATTTACGAAGAACCTAGAGAAATAATAAAAATTCTCGGAGGTGAGATTAAAGAGATGAAGCACAATAGAAATGAAGCAATTTGTTGCGGTGCCGGCGGAGGTTTAAGAGCAAATTTTCCAGAAACCGCAAAAGAAATAGCAAAAAAAAGAGTTTCTGAAGTTTCCAATGAAGTTCAAAAAATAATAACTTGTTGCGGCCTTTGTGCTTCAAACCTAAAAATTGCCGACGCAAGAACAATTGAACTTTCAGACTGGATTTTGGAAAGAATATAGAAAAATTTAAATATTTTTTTATGCAAAAAATAAGATGGATAATTTTGTTCCTCAAAAAGTTTTTTTTACTAAAGGTGTAGGTGTCCACAAAGACAAACTTGCAAGTTTTGAGTTAGCTTTGAGAGATGCTGGAATAGAGAGATTTAATCTAGTACATGTTTCTTCTATTTTTCCACCTAATTGCAAAATTATACCAAAGGAAGAGGGATTAAAAATGTTAAAAGAAGGACAGATTACTTTTTGTGTTATGGCAAGAAACGAAACAAACGAACCTAATAGGTTAATTGCCTCTGCAATCGGTTTAGCAATTCCAAAAGATTCAAATCAATACGGTTATTTGTCGGAGCATCATTCATTCGGGGAAACAGCAAAAAAAGCCGGCGAATATGCAGAAGATTTAGCTGCAACAATGTTAGCAACAACTCTTGGTATAGAATTTGATCCAGAGAGAGCATGGGAAGAAAGAGAACAAGTTTACAAAGCAAGTGGGCAAATTTTCAAGACAACAAATATTGTTCAATCTGCCGAGGGGAATAAAGACGGCCTTTGGACGACAACGGTCGCGGTAGCTGTTTTTTTGGATTAAAGAAAGATTTATAAATTCTCTTTTTCTTAATTTTTTATGTCAAAAAACAAAAAAGGGGCCGAAGAAAGTAACGTTATTATTTTTATAATTTTAGCTTTGGTTGTTGCTGGTACAGTAGTTTTCTTTTCTTGGAAATTTTTTAGTACTGCTGGAAACCTAGTTGATGCTAGTGACCCCACTGTAACTGTTGCTGTTGAGTCATGTAGATTGGAAATTCAAAGGCAGCAAGCTTCTTATTGTAATTCTGAAAAAAAAGTTAATTTGAAAGCAGGCGGTGAGATGATTGTAAGTTGTCATTATATTGATGAATTCATCAAAAAAGGTGCTGTCAGCGAAGGGCTGGAAATAAGCCAGAATGCTAAGGATTGTGGTGATGAAACAGATTTCAAAAAAAGAGTTTGTAGTAGGGTAAATTCAACTTCTTATAATCAGGAAAAATCTTTAAAAGAAACTTTTGTTAATGGTGAAAGGTGTGATAGGATCTTAACAAGTTAAGTGTCTAACTTCTGCTAAGAGGAAAGAAATTTATCTGATATTTTTATTGATACTATTAGGTTGTATTTATTTAAATTAAAAATACTTTGAAAAAATAGTCCCGCCAGGATTCGAACCTGGGCCAGCGCGGCCAGAGCGCGCTATCCTTGACCGCTAGACGACTGGACTTTAAATTTTAAAGTTGTTTTGTTTTAATATGGGCTCTTTATAAGAAGAAAATGGTTTATTAAAGTTATTAAGCAGCATATTTGATGCGCGAAATTATCTACACAAATTAATAATGGGCGAAGATAAACTTCTTAGATTTGTTAAATTCGGGAATAGAAAGAGGAAGAATTTATATTTCTAAGGGGTTCTTGATGAATCGGGCGGAGCTTTTTAATAGTTATCTAAGAGATCGCATCTATCAGGAGGAATTTCTTTATATAAAATTATAAATGGGCGTTATCTTTCTGAAATTATAAGAGAGATAAAAAAATTGAAAAAAGAATTTCATAATATTTATATCTCTCTTTTTTTAAATAAGATTATGAAAAGAAGTTCTCGTCGTTGGAAAAAGAAAAATCAGATGAGATGGAAGTGGCAAAGAAAAAAGCTTAAAGAAGAAAAGAGAAAAAGGCGTTTAAGAAGAAGCAAATAATTTTATAACTAGTTAAAAATATATAGTCTGCAAGAGTCTTATTTATATACTCCTTCTTTATTTAGTTAAAATGGACAAAAAATATGATCTTGTTTGTTTTGACTGTGACGGAACTCTTACAGACACTGGTGCTACACATATTCGATGGTGTAATGATATAAACAGACAGAGGAAATATGGCATTCCTGAGATAGACCAAACTAATTTAGAGAGAGTTAGAAGCATTCTTGGAACGCCTTTAGCAACAATTTTTAGGAATTATGGTTTTCCCGAGGATGATGTCGGTAGATTAGTTGATCTTTATGAAAAATCTTTTGGCACTAATGATTCTTATTCTTCTCGCCCATTTCAAGGGATAATCCCTCTTTTAAATAAATTGTCCAGACAAGAAATAGTGCTTGGCTTAATAACTTCTAATATTCTTCTAAATGTCAAGAGAGATCTTGGAGATGCTTTTTTTTATTTTAAGAAAGTTTTTAGCAAAGAACAAATGGATTTACTTAAAATAAGTAAAAGAGAAGCTATGAAATTATTTCAAGAACACTTTAATAGTAAAAAACCTGTTTATGTAGGTGACACTAGAAAAGACATGAAAGCTGCAAAAGAGGCAGGATTTGATTTTATTTTGGTAGGTTTGGGATGGGAATTACCTCCTCAAGATATTAAATCAGTCAAAAGCGTCGGCGAATTAGAAGAAGTGTTACTTTTATAATTTTACTACACAAATCCTTTTAAATCTATTTTTTGATTTTATTTTATGACAAATGAAATTTGGACAGAAAAATACAGGCCAAAAAAATTCGAAGAAGTTGTTGGGCAAGAAGAGGTAATAAAGAGAGTTAAATCCCTTGTTAATTCCTTGAATTTGCCACATTTATTATTTGCAGGTCCTGCTGGAACAGGAAAATCAACCGTAGCATTAATTATTGTTAAAGAGCTTTTTAAGGAAAGCTGGAGAGAAAATTATTTAGAGCTAAATGCTTCTGATGAACGAGGAATAGATGTTATAAGACAAAAAGTTAAGGACTTCGCAAGAACAAAGGCATTAGGTAATGTTCCTTTCAAGGTAATTTTTTTGGACGAAGCAGACGCTTTGACAAGAGAAGCTCAACAGGCATTAAGGAGGACTATGGAAAATTTTACGAATACCTGTCGTTTTATTCTTTCTTGTAATTATTCTTCAAAGATTATTGACCCAATACAATCCCGTTGTGTTGTTTTTAGATTTCAGCTCTTAGAAAAAAAGGACATCAAAAAAAGAGTTGACTTGATTTGTTCTAGTGAAGGACTAACCATAACTCCGGAAGCATTTGATTCTCTTTATGAATATTCTGAAGGAGATTGTAGAAGAATAATAAACTTATTGCAAGCAACAGCTTCTATCTCCCCCAATATAACTCCTGACTTGATAAATACAATTGTTTCTCAAGCAAAACCTTCCGATGTTAGAATTGTCTTGGATTATTGCCTGGCAGGAGATTTTGAAAACGCAAGAAAAAAGCTTTTGGATATAATGCTTAAAGATTCTGTTTCTGGAACAGACATTATTAAAGCAATACAAAAAGAAATATGGAATCTAAAAATAGACGAAGAACTTAAAGTAAGATTAACTGAAAAGACAGGTGAAATAGAATTTCGTCTTGTAGAAGGTAGCGATGAATTCATTCAATTGGAAGCTCTTCTTGCCAGTTTTGTGCTGGCGGGCAGAGGAACTAAAGTTTGAAGATGATAAATCAAAAAAACATTCCGTGGAGTGAGAAATATCGCCCATCATCATATTCTTTCGTTAGAGGCCAGGAATTAGCTATTGAAAGAGTCAGAACTTTTTTGCGAAATTTTCCTAAAAAAAGAGCTATTGTCCTTTATGGACCGGCAGGAGTAGGAAAAACCTCTCTGGCATATGTTGTTGCGGCTGAAACCGACTCAGAGATTTTAGAATTAAATGCGTCTGATTTTAGAGACAAACAAAAAATAAGCTCTATTATTGGCCCTGCCTCTTTGCAAGGATCTCTTTTTGGAAAGTACAAGATAATCCTCGTAGATGAAATAGAGGGCATTTCCTCTTCTGAGAAAGGCGGCCTTCCAGAACTTTTAGCTTTGATAGAAAGAACTTCCTTTCCAATAATAATAACTGCAAACGATATATGGGACAAAAAATTCTCTTTGTTAAGAGAAAAAGCAGAAATAGTCCAACTAAGAAGTTTAGATTATAAACTAATCTTAAACATCCTAGAAGAAATATGTAAAAAAGAGAATATTGCTGTTTCTAAAGATATTTTACTGTCAATAGCTATTAAAGCAAGAGGTGATGCAAGAGCAGCTATAAATGATTTACAATCACTATCAAATCTGGACGAAAGTGTTTTAGCAAAAGAGATTGAAGAAAGAAACAAAGAACAATCTATATTTAATGCTATGCACCTTATATTCAAATCTGCTAAAATAGACGATCGTATTTTAAAGGTTTATGACGAAGTTAATATGACAACAGATGAAATATTTTTGTGGATTGAGGAAAACATACCTGTAGAATACAAAGGAGAGGAATTAGCAAAAGCATTTGATGCCTTATCAAGAGCAGACGTTTTCAGAGGAAGAGTTCATAGACAACAACATTGGAGATTCTTAGTTTACCAAAATTTTTTTATTGGACCAGCTATAGCTGCCTCAAAAAAATATAATAGGCCAGGTATGACTAACTATAGAAAACCTTCCAGAATATTAAAAATTTGGCTTCAAAATCAAAGAAATAAAAAGAAACTAACAATCTGTGAAAAGTATGCGAAAGCATGCCACATCTCAATAAAGCAAGCAATGAAAGACTTTCTTTTAATAAGACTAATTTTAAAAAACGACAATATAAAGAAGCAACTTAAATTAACAGAAGATGAAATAGAATATTTAGACAAACCTATAGTTTTTTAGTTTCTAAAAAATTTTTAAGTTTTTCTGCTGCAATTCTTCTCATACTAAACTTATTTTTTTCTTCTATTGTCATTTCAGCAAATGTTTTATTTGAGTTTTCTGGTTGAAATATGCGGTCCCAACCAAAACCCTCCTTTCCTCTTGAATAGACTATTTTCCCTCTTAAAGAACCTTCAAAAAGATAAATTTCTTTTTCATTTCTTGCGTAACCAACAATTGTTTTAGCTTCTGCCTTATTATTGCCTAGTTTTTCCGTTAAATTAAAAATTCCTTCATTTCCTATCGTTTTAAGAAGCCACTTTATTAAAGGTCCTGGAAAGCCGTTTAAGCAGTCTAAATATAATGAAGTATCCTCCACAATAAATTCTGTTCTTTTTATTTTTAATGCTTTTTTTAACTTTTCCTCGATTATTTTTTTAGAATCAATCTCTTGAATTTCTCTTAAATCAAAATTTATCTTCTCAACTTGTGGAATGATTTCTTTTATTTCTTGAAATTTTTTCTCGTTTCCCGTAATAAAATATAGTGTCATTTTATTTTTTTTAATTTAATAATTAAATATACTTAAAAGTCGCTTTTTATTTTAGACGACCTTATATTTTCTTGTTTTTAACCACATTGAGCAGCAGAATTAGAAGAGCTAGAAGCATCCCACCCCCACATAGGAGTAGGTGTTTGCGTGGATAGTTTTAATGTTGAACATTCAGAAGGTTCTGTGTTAAAGGCAGAACAAGCTGTTTCTAAATAAGCAGCAGGACTTCTTCCGCTTCTCGCCTCAACCCCATTAACTATTAAAGTTGGGCTTCCCTGTACCCCATATTGTTTGCTTAGTTTAGAATCTTCTTCATAATATTTCTTCGCATTTCCATTGCTAATACATTGCTTAACTTTTGCCTCATCTATATTTGCTACCTTTCCTGCATTTTCAGAATTTCCTTCTTTTAAGAATTCTCTAAGATATGTAATATATTTATCGCCTTGTTCTTCTCTTATGCAAACTTGCCTATAAGTTTCATCTTCTTCAACTTGTCCGTGCATAAAGTAATGAACAAATCTTATTTTTGTATCAACTTTATTTCCAATTGCCTCCATAAAAGGAATAAATCCTTTTTCTGCCTGAGTTCCATAAGGGCAGTGTGTCATTACAAAGAGTTCTAATTTTGGTTTATCTGTCTTAGGGACTTCTTTTGGGGTTTCTTTTACTACTTCCCCTGTCAGAGTATTTTTTATTTCACTAAAATCAAACATCTGGCCGACATATTTTCCGTCTTTAGAAACATAATATTTTCCTTCTTGACCCATGAAAGAAAAAGACACTTCATAAATATTGCCAACATCTTTTACTTCCTTAACTTCTATATCAGCACCTTGCATTGAAGCAAATTCTTCTAGAATTTCACTTGCTTTTTGCTTTGAAATACTTCTATTTCCTAAATTTATTCCAATCACAACAACTAAAACTAAAGCCAAAACAACTGTGGAAACTATCCAAGGATTAATTTTTTTCCAATTAAAAGAAGACTGCGTGGATTGGGCTTCTTCTATGTTATCTGTTGTTTTTGGTTTCTTTTTGACCATAAAAAATTTAGAAAAGATGGCTTTTTAAATCTTTGGAAAGAGTGTTTTTTATGGATATAGAAAAAAAGGTTGAAGAAACAATAAAAAAATACAGAATGTTTTCTAAGAAAGACAAAATTTTAGTTGCCCTCTCGGGTGGCAAAGATTCTACAAGCATACTTTTTATTTTGAAAAAATTCGGTTACAATGTTAGCGGTTTAATGATTGATCTGCATCTTGGAGAATGGAGTAAGATTCATAGAAAAAATATGGAAGAATTTTGCAAGGAAAACAACATTCTTTTTCACTTAGTCGATTTAAAAAAAGAGATAGGTCAAGGTATTTGTTTTATAAAAGAGGTTCTTAAAAGAGAGAAGAATCTAACTGGTTGTGCAGTTTGCGGCATTACGAAAAGATGGATATTAAACAAATGGGCAAAAAAACTAAAGGCAGATGTTCTTGTTACTGGCCATAACTTAGACGACGAATGTCAAACAATTCTAATGAACTTTCTTAAGGGAAATATTTTTTTAGGAATAAATTCTTTTCCTGTTACAGGAGAAAGAAAAGTTGAGGGATTTGTTCAAAGGGTAAAACCCTTATTTTTTGTTCCAGAAAGTGAAATAAAAAAATATGCAATTCAGAAAAAATTTAAAATTCTTTATGACCGATGTCCTTGTGCAATAGGTACTTATAGAGTTGAGACGAGAGCTTGGCTAAATGATATATCCAATAAAGAAAAACTATTAATTGTTAAAAATTGGCTTAAAATTTTGCCAGAAATTAAAAAAAGAAAAGAATTCCAATTTCAAAAATGTAAAATTTGTGGAGATCCGTCCAGAGGGGAAATTTGTCGGGCATGCGAAATTTTTAATTTTGTAAAGAAATAATCAATTATTTGAGTAAAAGAATTATTCCTATTATGAGTACTGCTATCGGGGCTAATTGCTTTGTTATACTAAGAAAAGATGGCAATGGCAAATAGATAATTAAAACGGAAATTAAAAGAATTATGCCGAGCCATTGATTTTTATTAAACTTTTTCATTATATTCTCATTTTTTTCGGTATTTTTAAATCTTTGTAATATATTCTTTTTTTCAATAATTCTTTTTAAGCTATCTTTTTTTCAAACTTAATGCCAAAAAGAGAAACTCTTTACTCTCTATTTCCAGAACAGAGCACGAAATCTATTGATTTATTGGTAGATGACAATGATTTTAAAAGAATTTTACCTTCATTAATCTTAAAAAAAGTAAGTGAGATGAGAGAAGGAGTTTTACCTATTGATAGTGAAATTATACTTCTGCTTTTTTCAAGAGCTAGTTTTGCTGATGAAGAAGAATCTATGAAATTAGCTAGCTTTTTTAAGAGATACATCCACTTTGAGGGAAGATTTTTACCTTTAGCAATTGATTTTTTAGAGAAAATTTCTTCTTTGGAAAGGGAAAGAGGATTTTATAAAGGTTATAAAGAACTTGGGGAAGATTTTGCTTCACGTTGTTTATTTTCTTTGTCATTTTTTTATGACGCACTAAATAGGCTTTATAAGAGATACGGTGCCCCCCATCCAGAATTTTACAGGGAAATGGGAAAAAGAACCTTTGAAAGCATAGGGGAAGAATTAATAGCAGAACACTTCGAAAAATGGGAAGATTTTTTAAGAGAAGAAGCTTTTAATTGATGAAGTCATCAACACAGATCTCTACTCCGGCAACAGGAAAATTTATCTTCCAGTTCTTTAAAACTCTTGGGGCAATTTCTCCTATGAACCCAATCTCTTTACCACCTACAATAATTTTTCCAACCCTTCCAGGTATGTAATTAGAATTTTCTGTTTCTTCAAGCGAGTATTTTTTATTAAGCATTTTAAACAAGTAGTCGAGAACTCTTTTTATTTCTGTAAAGTTTGTTTCATCGTCGCAAATCGCTATTGCTAAATTTTGTTTTTCTTCAATGCTTGTTTCACTTTTTTCACCAAGAGAAAAAACGGGCCCGATTTCAAAAATTTTTTGAGGATATTGTGAGTCAGAGTTTTCAGAAAATATCTTAAGAATATTTGTCATTAGGTCAATTCTTAAGGTGTTGTATTCTGTTTTTGAGTTTTCAATTTCAATAAAATCTTTAAATTGATAATGCATTTTTTTAATTTCTTCTTTTGTGTTTAGATGTAAAGAGGAGCATTCTAAAAAACCTAGTCCCGCCAAAATTTCACCAATTTTTCTCTTTAAAACAAAATTTTTATCTTCTTCTGCAATGACTGAAACAGAAGGTATTTCAAAACCAATATTCTCATAGCCATATGCAATAGCAACCTCTTCAGCAATATCGCTCCAATTAAAAATATCAACTCTATATGATGGAACTAAAGCTAAAAATCCTTTCTTCGATTTTTCAATTTTTATTCCCATTCTCAAAAGCAATTTTTCTATTTCTTTTTCTTTTAGATTTAGACCGATTGTTTTGTTTATTTGTTCTATACTAAATTCTATTTTTTCTTCTGAAAACTCCGGAGTATAGAAACTAGACCAACCATCTTTAACTTTCACTCTGTAAATTTCTGCTCCCATATCTGCTAGAGCACAACAGATTATATTAAGAACCTTTTTTAAATAAAAAAGATTAAATCCGGAACACTCAATAAAAATATCTTTTGTTTCGTTAGTTACTTTTCCTGTTTCGTGAGAATTTATTATCGGCGGCATACTTAGAATTTTATTGTTTGCATCCTCAAAAATAGGAAAAACTTCTTTTCCCTCCAGCAAATAAGCATACTCTCTTCCTGTCGGATGATCTCTTAAAATTCTCAAACCATCTATTTCCTTATCAAATTCCAGAGGTCTAAAAACAATTTCCTTAGGTTTTCTTGCTAAAAATCTTATAGGAAACTTTATTTTTTCCAGAGGGTAAATCCCGATGGCAACCTTTCTCCTGTTTCTTCCAAGAGTCAAATGCAATTTCTCCTGTATGTCAATTATTTCTTTTATTCTTTCATCGTTAAAATTTAGATTTTTTGCAACAGCACAAGCAGTAAAAGGCCTTACTTCTTTAACAGATTTTTCTACAATGACTTCATATTCCTTGTTATCTTCTGCAATATAAGAAGAAGGTTTCTTTTTTCCTAGATAAAGATTCATATGTCTTAAAAAACCTTGCAAAGATAACAAATCTGGCCTGTTCGGAGTTATTCCTAAGATAATTTCATTTTCATTGAGGTCTTCTATTTCTACTCCTGTAGAGATTATTTTGTTTTGTAACTCCTCATTAATTTTCCCAAGATTTTTTTCAATTTCTTTGCGATTTAATGTGATGTTTGTCATAGCATCCAGAACTTAATCTCTCTTAATTTATTTAAATCGTTTTTATAAAGCTCTCTTAAATCTTTTATTTCATAATAATTCATTATTAATCTATCAAAGCCTGGGCCCCAAGCCAAAACAGGTATATGTTTTCCGAAGAAAGGGATTGTAACTTCTGGTCTAAACATTCCTGCTCCACCAATCTCAATCCAGCATTTTTTTTCTTCATTCCAAGAATCAATTTCAACAGAAGGCTCTGTATAAGGGAAGTAATGTGGCCTAAATCTTAATTTTTTGTGTCCCATTTTTTCAAAGAATGCTTTTAGATATCCGAGAAGCTGCTTGAAATTTGCATTTTCATCAACGACAATTCCCTCTGTTTGGTTGAATTCAAAGCCATGGCTCCAATCAACAGTTTCGTTTCTAAAGCACTTTCCAATTGCAAAATATTTTGCAGGAAATTCTTTTTTTTCTGCGATTTTTTTTAATGTTTGAGATGAAATGCAAGTAGTATGTGTTCTTATGCAAACTCTTTTTGCTTTTTCCTCATTCCATTTTTCTTGCCATCCCTTTCCTTGTTTTAAGTTTCCCTCATGTGCTTTCTTGACTTCTTCTACTAATTTTTTATCAGGAAGTTTTCCTTTTGCATTAGAAATAAAAAAAGTGTCTTGAACATCTCTTGCAGGGTGATCTTGGGGGGTAAATAAAGCGTCAAAATTCCAGAAACTAGTTGTTACAATACTGCCTGTCATTTCTTTAAAACCCATTTCTATCCAAATTTTTTTTGCGTAGTCTATCGCTTGATTCACAAAATGCCTTTTTCCACCATAAACTCTAGGAACTTGGCTTTGTATATCATAAGCTCTGAATTTTTTTCCTTTCCAAGAAGATGTTTTAATCATCTTTGTAGTTAATTTCTCAATAAGTTCCTCCTTTAAATCTTCTGAGGAAATTGATTTCCCAAGTTCAGTTAGTTTGACAGAAATTTCTTTTACGTTTTTTATTTCTATTATATTTTTTCTACCCTTTAAATTTTCAAAAGCAAATTTCTGTTCAGGGGTTAAAGAGTCATACTCTAGAGGTAACTTCTCTAAAAATTCTTCTTCTAAAAATTTTTTGTTTATTTCTTCTTCTTTCGCCTTTAATATTAATTTTTTGTCTTTTATTTCGATGAGAGCTTTCTTTTTCAATACTCCTACTGCAACTTTAAATTCATTTTCGTTAAGTTCACTTATCTCATTCTTTTCAATTAAAATTTCTTTTTTCTTTGCCAACTCATTTAGAAGTATTCTCTCTGGGAGGCTTTTTCTAGAGTACAAAACTCCATTTAACCCTAGATCAATAACCTTTTTTTCTTTTTCTAAGACTTCAATAAGATTTTTTGCTTTTAAAAGGGAAACCGCTCTTAGAACAGATGTTTTATCCAATGACGTTTTTTGGCATATTTCCTCTATACTATTTCCAACCAAAGGAAAAATTTTTCTTTCTAGCGGAGAGAGTTTTTCTACAATCTCTTTTTTATCCATATTTTTTTTAGAAAAGAAGATTATTTAAATTTATTTAAAAGAAATTAATCAAATTGTCAACTAGATTATTTTGGCTTTAGGCTATTTCATTTTTTAGAAGAATCTTTACATATATTATTTGTTCTGGACTAATTAGGTTTTGTAGTTCGTTCTACAAACAAGCAATGTACAGAGCAGGCCTTTGTCCCTTCAGGTTTTTTCTTCTTGTTTTTTTACTATAAATCTCAATTTCAGTTTTTTTAAGGATAGTTTAGCAAAATCTCTATAAATTAAGAAATAAAATTTATCTTAAAAATTCAAAAAACTTTTTTATTAGGCTTTCTTTTTTCTCAAAAGTCCCGTTTATTTTATGAGCTATCTCCCTGTATTTTTTTGCCGCTTTGCTTTTTGGATGAATATGGACTACAGCATCTTTTTTATGAATTGCTTTTTTTACTGCTTCATCCTCTGGGACTACTCCAATTATAGGCACCTCAAGCATATTTTTTATTGCAGGCAAAGACATTTCATATTTTTCTCCCTTGTGTCTTGTTATTATTGCTCCCTTAACATCTTTTCCTTTATTTCTTACAACTTTTATAGCTTTCAGCGCATCAGTTACTGCAGGAAGTTCAGGATTGGTCACTACAATGATCTCGTCACCAGCATCAATAGAAGAAAGAACTTCTTCTGGAAAACCTGCAGCAGAATCCAAAATAATATAATCTGCAAAATCGCGAAGTTTTCTTATAACAAAAGGTATTTTTTTTATGTACCCATCATTTATTTCTTCTAAAGTTAAAGAAGAAGGAATGACTTTTGTTCCAGAATAATGTTCATATATTGTTTCTTCTATTTCTGCTTTGCCTTTTAGAACATGATTTAGTGTTATTGGTACTATAGGGGCTCCGAGATGTATTCCTACATTAGGTGTTTTTAAATTAAGATCAACAATTATAGTTTCCTTTCCTAGTGAATTTAGGGCCATACCCAAGTTTATTGAAGTGGTTGTTTTTCCTACACCGCCTTTCCCAGATAGTATTGCAATTATTCTCCCCATTTTATAGGAAGTTTTGTTTTACTAAACTTATAAATCTTTCTACTATTTCGTAATACTCTTTTAATTTGTTCATATTTATTTCTATTGTTTTTTCACCATCATCTATTTTCAAGGCAACTTTTTTTCTAAATTCCCCTTCCCTTACCTTTGGTAGAAGCGGAATTCTTTTGAACAAGATATAAAGAGGGAGTATCTCTTTTACTTCAGTATACTTTCCAAAATTCTTTTCAACGACTTCTATTTTATGTTTCGGGCTCTTTGGCAATTCCTTTATTTTTTTATTTTTTATGCTATTCTTTATCATTTGGTCAAAGCATAGTTCTATTAGGCTTCTCCATCTTTCTATGAGATTCAGAATTACATCACATGTTTTTGTGTATTTCAAACTTACAAAAAAAAGATGGTCTGCACTAGTTTTTTCTTTATTAATCTCTTCCAGCATTTTAAAACCTAGAAAATTAAATAATTAACTACCTTTTTATATTTTTCTTTTTATTAAGTGGTAAAAAAATCGATAGTTTTTTAAGATTGGGTGTATTTATTCTTTTTCATGTTCATCACAAATGGCTGTGATGAAAGGTCGGCTGCTCGCGGCGCAGCCGGCTATTTCTAAATGAACCATAAATTTAGATTGATTAAAACAGCAATAGCTAAGGGAAAGTTATTACAAGAGTTGTTCCCAGAAATGGGCTCGTTTTATTTAGCGAAGCTAGTAATAAATGACGAAGAATTTCCAATGCATTTTAGTATAAGAGACATAGCAGAGATTTGTTTAAATGATGACATCTTAATGGAAAGAGTTAATATTCGAAATAGAGGTCTTTTAGAAAGTGCCATAAAATATGCTCTTTATGGAAATAAGAATTGTCTTTTAGGAGAAGTTTATAATGGGCTTTTAAGCGAAGAAGAATACTCGCTTAGGTCTAGACAAAACAGAGTAAATTCTGCTTTTAATACTTACCAGAGCGCAATAGAAAACAAAAAAGGTGCATTATTTCAATCAAAAGAAAAGCTAACTGAAGCTGCCAAAAAAGCAGCCATTTCAAGAGGCCAAAGACCTTGGACTGCAGAAGAAATTTCTTTAGCATATTCTTTAAAAGATTCCGGGTATAATGCAACTGAAATAGGACAAGAACTCGGTAGAACTCGTTATGCTGTCTTAGAAATGTTTAGAAGAGAATCAAGAAAAAAAGAAAGAAAAAATTAAAGAAAAAATGCCAATCAATAAACAATATACTCCAAAAAACCAAAGTTTTCCTTTTTTTAGAATTTTATTTAGATAAACTAAAGAAAAATAGCTAACAAAGAAGCACACCAAAAAAGGAATAAAAAAACTCGTTGAAAGAATAAAAGTACTATTTTCAGATATTTCAACTAAAAATGCTCCAAAAGATAAAGGAATAAACATTAAAAAAGAAAAATCAAAAGCTTCCTCTTTTTTTATCCCTAAAATTCTTGCAGAAGAAATTGTTATTCCGCTTCTAGAAATTCCTGGAAACAAAGCAAGAATCTGAAATAGCCCTATTAAAAGAGAACTTTTTAGGTCTAGTTTTCTTTCTTCCTTCCGAAATTTTGTTAAAAATAAAAAAATTGCTGTTATTAAAAAAGAAATTCCTATTAAAAATAAAGAGTTAAAGCTTTTTTCAACAAAATTCTTAAATAAAAATCCTATAAATGCGGCTGGAATTATTCCAACAATAACAAAAGCCAATTTTTTTCTGTCGTTTAAAATAACATCTTTTATTTTTTTTCTAAAGAAAATCAAAACAGCCAAAAAAGAAGCAATATGTAGATAAATAAATATAGAAAAATTGACTTCTGAAAAAAATTTTCCTAGCAAAGCCAAATGTCCTGAACTTGAAATGGGTAGAAACTCTGTTATTCCTTGGACTATAGCTAACAATATTTCTTTTATCATCTTTTTTTCAGCAATATTTGTTTTTTAAGGATATCTATAAAATAAAATTAGTCCTTCGTTATCCCATACATACAAGCTATCTCCTTCATCATTAAAAGCACAAGAAAAGTTTTTTGAGAAAATTCCTTGTTTAATTTCTTCTTCTGTTTGTTTTGTAGAATCGTCTTTTATAAGAACTTTTATTGATTTATTGCAAGAGTTCTCTAAAACTAAAATTTCTTCATTATTGCATCTCTTTTTTTCTTTATAATCAAATTTAATTAGAGAAACGCACTCTTTATTTCTAGATTCTTTCCATATACCTTTTTTATTTTCTCTGGCTCTTTTTTCTGTTTCTTTCATTTCTTCAAAAAACCTATCTTTTTCATAGTAATACAAATGAGCCAAACCATTTTCTAGTATTTTTTTGTTAAAATTCTCTCCTTCAAAAAAAATGTATCCTAAAACTCTTCCATATTTGTCTTTTTGGTTATAAAGAAGAATCACTTTTTTGTTTTCAATAGTTTTTGTCATTTCTAATGCTTCTTTAGACATAAATTTTCCTTTTTCGGGAGTATTTATACCAAGCATTCTGACTTTCCTTCCATCTTCTAATTCTAGAGTATCACCATCAAGAGCTCTTTTGATTTTTATCTCTTCCTGAATAAAATCTTTCTCGCTATTATTTCCAAAAGAATAAATAAAATAATATAAAAGACCACTTATTACAAAAAGTAACAACAAAAGAAATTTTTTCTTTTTTTTCATATATTTTATCCATGAGTAAGTTTTAAAAAGCTATTTTTTTCTATAACTCTATGTCAAAAGTAAGAATAAAGCTACAAAGTGTAAGCATTGATGCTCTAAATAGCGTAATTGAAAATATAAAAGAAATAGCCAAAAACGCAGGCGTAGTTATTTCTGGTCCAATTCCTTTGCCAACAAAAAGACTTAAAGTTACAACAAGAAAAAGTCCTTGTGGTAATGGAACAGAAACATATGACAGATTTGAAATGAGGATTCACAAAAGGATTATTGATTTACCTTCAAATGATAGGGTAATGCATGGCATAATGAAGCTTCAAATTCCTCGTTCTGTTTCTATAAGAGTTAAGGTAATTGATTAAAAAGTTTTTTATACTCCTTTTCTTTTCTTTATTTATGTTAAAGGAAAAAATTCTTAATGTAGGCGACAAGGTAAGATTTAAGTGCAAAGATAGAGACTGGGAAGGTATTGTTCTAGAGAGTTTTGATCCTGAAATAATCTTCTTAAAGCTTCCTTCCGGTTACAATATAGGCATAAGAGAAAGAGAAATTTTAAATGTTGAAATTTTAGAAAAAGCCAAAGAAAAAGAAAAAAAAGATTTTGTTTTAGAAAAAAAAGAAGGACTTCCAAACATTGTTTTTATAATTACGGGCGGTACAATTTCTTCCAAAGTTGATTACAAAACGGGCGGCGTAATTCCTACCTCTGCTGAAGACTTGCTTGACATTGTTCCAGAAATAAAAAATTTATGTAACATTTACGCTATTGAAAAACCTTTTATGAAATTTTCAGAAGACATGCATTTTGCTGACTGGAAAAAATTGGCTGAAACTTGCGAGAAATATTTAAACGATGATAATATTTCAGGAGTAGTTGTAACCCATGGAACAGATTTTTTGCATTATTCTTCTGCTGCCCTCTCATTTATGTTGGGAAAACCAAATAAGCCAGTTGCATTAACATACTCCCAAAGAAGTATAGACAGGGCTTCTACGGATGCTGCTCTGAATTTGCTCTGTGCTGTTAAATATGCGGTTTCGGATATTGCAGAAGTTTCTATTGTTGGCCACAAGGATTTAAACGATGAATTTTGTTTAGCAATGCCGGGAACACGAGTGAGAAAAATGCACACTTCCAGAAGAGATACTTTTAAGGTTATTAACTCAGAACCTTTCGCCGAGATTTCTTTAAAAGAATTTAAAATTCTGAGAGAATTTAATGCAAGGAACAATAAAATAAAAATAAAAGCAAATACTCAATATTCCGATAAGGTTGCTTTAGTAAAAGTTTATCCCGGGCAGGACCCAGAAATATTAAATTTTTATAAGGAAAAAGGTTACAAAGGGTTAATTTTAGAGCTTACGGGTCTTGGTCAAGTCCCTTCTTCTAATGCAAAGCATAATTTTTTACCGACAATAAAAAAACTTGTGGACGAAGGTATGCTTATATTCGGAACAGCCCAGACAATTTATGGTGGCTTAAACTTAAATGTCTACTCTTCCGGAAGAGAGTTATTAAAAACAGGACTTGTTCCATTAGGTGACATGCTTTCAGAAGTTGCTTTTGTAAAACTCTCATGGCTTCTAGGACAAAAATCTTTGCTAGGAAAAAACGAAGAAATAAAGAAAAAAATGCTTGAAAATCTGGCAGGAGAGATTTCTGAAAAAAGAAATTTTAATTTTTAATAATTGCCTTTGTAGCGACCTCTTTTTTCAACCTTCTTTAATCTTTCTAAAACTTCATTAGCTTTTTTATAATTTTCTTTATAACTCTCTAGAAGCCAGTTAAATAAATTTTCATAATTTTTCCAATGTTTTGCTTCTAAAGCTTGTTTTATTAGATGTAAATCAACTGCTTTATCTTCTATTCTTTTAGAAATGAATGAAAGGCCAAAATCAATTACATAAATTTTTTCTTTTTTTAAAATCATATTTGAAGTAGTTAAATCGCCATGAATAATGTCCTCTTTGTGAAGTTTTGCAATTATTTCTCCTATTTTTGTCATTATTTCTTTTTGTTTTTCTTCATTAAAAGAATCAAGGCAATTAGAAATTTTTTCGCCTTCAATATATTCCATCTCAATTGAAAAATCGCTTTCTTTTCCTAAGATTTTTGGAACATCAATAATTTTTGAGGCTTTTTCAAGAATTTTTCTTTCCTTCTTTGTTCGAGATTTTCTTAATTTTTCGTCTAAAATTTTTAAGCGATAAGATTTTATTATTCTTTCTTTTACAACTTTTTTATTTTCTATTAGTTTTATTTTTGCTTCTGCTCCTTGAGAAATTATTTTTTCCTCCATTTTGAAATATTAACAAAAGGCTTGCTATTATTGAAGATATATCCACAATTAAACATCTATCGCATATTGCCTTTATAACAAAAAGCTGTAAATAAATAAGATAAAATGCAAAAATTAGGATAAAAAAAGAGAATATTTTAGTTAATGTAAATATTTTTTTGCTATAATAAGAGAGAATTACAAGAAAAATCATAATTGAAAATACAAACATCCCAATCAAAGTCAGTTCAAGGCCAAAAATCTTAGAATATTGGGAGTTTCTTACAATATCGCATGTTTTAATAGAGCAAACCTCTTCCGGTTTGTTTAAATTCATATTTATTGATAAAATAAAAGAAACTAAAAAAAATAAAACTACAAGTAAATTCACTATCAATTTTTTATTCATGTTCTATTGTTGTTCTTTTAACTTTATTTTCTAAAATGTCAATAAGAGAATAATTTCCATTTGCAATTATAGTCGAAATTCCTTTTTTTAAAAGCATTTCGCTAGCAATTATTTTTGAGTACATTCCACCTGTTCCATAAGAGTTTGTTTCACCTCTTGCCATTTTTTTAATTTCTTTTGTTATTTTTGTTATTTTTTTTATTAAAACAGCACCATCTTCTTTAGGATTTTTTGTATACAATCCGTCAACATCTGTTAAAATAATAAGCAAGTCGGCTTTTACAAGCAAAGAAACTAAAGCAGCCAAAATATCATTATCTGTAAATATTTTTTTGTATTCTATTTCTTCTTTTGAAACCATATCATTTTCATTTATTATCTGAATTATTTTTCTCTCCATAAATTCTTCAAGAATTTTTTTTATTGTTTCTTTTTCTTCTTTTTTTGAAAAATTATGGTGTGTTAATAAGACCTGGGCTATCTTAACATTTTTTTCAGAAAAAAACTCGTAATATTTTTTCATCAGTAAAACTTGTCCTTCGCCAGAAAGAATTTGCAAATTAAAGCTATCTTTAGGGCGTTCTTTTAAACTTTCTATTTCCATCCCGCATGCTATTGCCACAGAGCTTACTAGAATTATCTCTTTTTCTTTATTTATTGCTGAAATTTCTTCCACTCTTTTTTTTATTAATTCGTCGTTGAAAGTTCCATCTTTTTTTGTTAAAGAACTACCTATTTTTATGACTATTCTCATAGTTTTATCTTTCCTTTAAACTTTTTTGCGATTTTCATCATAGTTTTTTTATCTAATTTTCCTTCCTGAATTCCTTCCAAAGAACTTTGTGATTTTATTAAATCGTTCATTAATTTATACTGCTTTAGCAATTCTCTCACTTCTGAAGTTGTAATTCCTGCCCCCTTTGCAACTCTCGATATTCTAGAAGTTTGTTTTTCGAAAAGTTCCGGATTTTCTTTTTCTTCTTTCGTCATTGACTGAATTGCATATTTCCATCTTCTTAGTTTTTCTTCTTGTTTTTCTAACATTTCTTTTGGAACTTTTGCCTGACCAAAACCAGGAATCATAGAAATTAGTTTATCAAAACTGCCAACCTTATTCATTGATTCTATTTGTTCATAGAAATCTTCAAGAGTTAGTTTTCCTTCCTTTAATTTTTCTTCAATTCTTTTTTGTTGTTTTTCGTCGATAGCCGTTTGTACTTTTTCCAAGAGGGCTTTTAAGTCACCCATCCCTAACACTCTTGAAATAAAAGAGTCGGGATCAAAACTTTCTAAGTCATGAATCTTTTCTCCACTACCAATAAAAAAAATTGGGGCTTTTGTTTCAGCACAAGCAGTTATTGCTCCACCTGCCTTTGCAGTGCCATCCATTTTTGTTATAATAACTCCATCTATAGAGAGAGCATTTTTGAACTCGGAAGCTTGTTTTTTTGCCGCCTGTCCTATGTCTGCTGATATAACTAGAATCCTGTAATCCGGTTTAAGATTTTTTTCTATTTTTTTTATTTCATCTATAAGTTCTTTGTTTAAAGCATCTCTTCCGGCACTATCAATTAAAACCAACTCATATTCTTCAATTTCTTTTTGAAAATTTTTGTAAATCTTTATAGGATCTTTTTCTTTTTTGTCGATAAAACACTTTATTTTTGCTTTTTCACACATTTGCTCCAATTGATCCATTGCAGCAGGTCTTTGAGTATCTAAACCAAGAGCGCAAACCTTCTTACCTCTTTTTGCATAATAAAAACCAAGTTTCGCTATCGTTGTTGTCTTCCCAGAACCATAAATCCCAAGAAGAAGAATTTTAGTTTTTCTTCCAAGCTGGATTTGTTTTCCCTCACCAACAATTTCTCTTAAGCTTTTATGTATCAAAGAAATAATTTGCTCTTTTTTGTCTATGTCTCTTATTTTTTCATTTATTGCAATTTCTCTTATTTTTTTTGTTATTTCTAGAACTTGCTGTACATTAACGTCTGATTCTATAAGCGCTCTTTGTAAATCTTTTATAATTGAGTCGATTAGTTTTTTGTCTACAAAAATAGCGTTTGTTACTTTCTTTATAGAGTTAGTTATTGCATTTGAAATTTTTTCAAGCATAAAAGAATAAGTAAAAAAAGGTTTTTTATATCTTTGTTTTAGAAAACCCACTTTCCTTTTTCTTGTATGGTCTTTCCATCAACAATAATTCTTGCTTTTTTCATATCCTTAACAATGTCCCAGTGTATTGCCGAATCGTTACCGCCGCCGTTATCTTTGTAAGCCATTCCCAATGCTAAATGAATTGTCCCGGAAATTTTTTCGTCAAAAAGAAGATTATTTGTATAGATACTTATTTTAGGATTGCAACCAATACCAAACTCTCCAACATAAGAGGCATTTTCGTCTGTTTTTAACATTTCTTTTAAAAAATCTTCATTAGTTGATGCCTTTGCTTCGACAACCTTCCCGTTTTTGAATCTTAAAAAGATGTCTTTGACTTCTTTTCCACTTCTTATTGAGGGATATTCAAATTTTATCCAACCCTCCAAACTCTCTCTGAAAGGCGCCATAAAAATTTCTCCTGCCGGCATATTGTCAAAATCCAGGTCGTCTTTTGCTTTTGAACCATGTACTTTAAATTTTAGGTCAACATTTTTTCCAATTAAATGAATTTTACTTCCTTCCTTAAACTTTGACAAAATTTTTTTCATTATTCTAGATAAAGCTCTCCAGTTAACACCTACAGTAGCACCATAGACAAAGTTTTCATATTCCGTAAGAGACATATTTGCCTCTTGCGCTAAGGCCAAACAAGGATAAGCAATTGTTGTTCTCTTTATTTTATCTTTTTCATTGCATATATAGTCAGATATAGGATGCAAAACTTTTCCTCGCAAAGCAATTTTTTTAGAGTCACAATTTGTCAATTCCCTGGTGTTTCCTTCAGTGTCTATGCCAATATAACATTGAGCTTGTTTTACTGTATCAAACCAATATTGAGGAAAATGCTCTAATTGTTCTTCTGTCGCATATTTATAGAAAAAGTCATTTACATCAGGCAAACCAACTTTCACAATAGGTATTGCTTTTTGTAGAATTATCTCTTTGTAAAGTTCTACCAAAAAAGGAATTGCTTCGCTTCCGCCAGAAATTATTACTTTGTAACCTGGCCTAACTTTTACACATTCTCTTACAGCAAACTGAGCAAGTTTTCTCGTTCTTAAATCAACAGGCATCTTGCGTTTATATTTTTTATTTGTAGTAACTTTGAAGTTAATACTATTTTTAAATTTATCTATAAAATAAAAAACCTTATAAAACTTCTTTTAGTTTGTTTTTTATGGAAAGAACTTATATAGAAGATGTTTTTAGAAAGAAAGAAGGAGAAAAAGTTTTGGTTAAGGGTTGGGTTTATGATAAGAGGGATCTGAAAAAAGTTAGATTTATTATTTTAAGAGATATTACGGGAAGAATTCAAATTGTAGGTATAGAAAAAGAAACAGAAAAAGACATTTTTTCTTTGATGGACAAAATCAACAGAGAATCGGTTGTGGAAATTGAAGGAGTTATCAAGGATTCTAAACAAGCTCCAGGAGGAAAAGAAATAAACCCAACAAGTTTAAAAATCTTAGCAGAAGCAGAAAATCCCTTGCCTATTGATGTTTCAGATTATTCAAAAACTGATTTGCCTATAAGATTAGACAACAGATTTCTAGATTTTCATAGGGAGAAAATTCAGGCAATTTTTAAAATACAAACAGAAATTTGTCACGCTTTTAGGGAATTTTTTTATCAAAAAAAATTTATTGAAATTCAACCCCCCTATATAATCTCAGCGGCTAGCGAGGGAGGAACAGAACTTTTTTCAGTACAATACTTTGAGAAAAAAGCTTATTTAGCACAAAGTCCCCAGCTTTATAAACAAATGCTTGCTTGCTCAATGGAAAAAACTTTTTCTATCGGACCTGCTTGGAGAGCAGAAAAACATAATACTACAAGACACATAAACGAAATAAGAATGATTGATGTTGAGGCGGCTTTTCACGATCAGTTTTCAATTATGAAACTTCTGGAAGAATCTGTTCAATATGTTGTTGAAAATGTTCTAAAAAATTGCAAAAAAGAACTTGAAATTTTAAGTGTTAAAAATCTTAAAGTTCCTAAAGGTGTTTATTTGCATTATGAAGAAGCAATAAAAAAAGTCGGTGGAAAAATTGGAGATGATTTCTCTCCAGAGCAGGAAAAAAAGCTTTGCGAAATGTATTCGGGAGATATTGTTTTTACTCATTCTTGGCCAACAAAAATTAAGCCTTTTTATATTATGCCAAAAGATGAAAATTCCGAATCAAAAGAGAGTTATGGTTTTGATGCTCTTTATTTAGGGGTTGAAATATCTTCTGGAGGACAGCGTATTCATATTCCTAAATTATTGGAAGAAATGATAAAGAAAAAAGGTCTAAATCCCAAAAATTTTGAGAGTTACATTAATTCTTTTAGATATGGGGCTCCACCGCATGCAGGATGGGCAATTGGTATTGAAAGATTAACGCAAGTTATTTGTGGCCTAGATAATATTAAAGAGGCAACAATGTTTCCAAGAGATAGGGATAGACTAACCCCATAAAAAGAAAGTTTTATATAGTTATATTTTCTTATATTTTTAGGATGGTCACTTTTTTTTTGGACCAAGCAACAATAGATGCTTTTAGAAGAGGTGAGCCTTTAACACCTGATTTAATAAGGGTTCTTGACGAGAGCGGAGATCCTAGATGGATTGAATGTTTATTGAGGTGTTTTCAGAATACTTTTTTTAAAGGAGATCCTATTAGCTATTATGATTTTGCGAGAGTAGTTGATTTTAGATTGAATTATAAGTTATATATGAATGAACAAAACAAAAGATTTAGAAAAGCTTATTCTTTAAGAAGTTGGGTTTTAGGTAGAAGTTTAACTCCTGATGAAGAATTAGATGAATTAGAAAGAAATCATATAAGCAAGGATTTCCGTCTTTATTTTTTGTTGGAGCATCCAGAATGCTGCGGCATAGACAAAGAGAAGGTTCAAAGAAATCCTCATTATAGAGAAGCTCTTGAATGGTTGTTGTTTGAAGCTAAAGAAATAAGCGGTGTAGATTATTCTTCAATTATAGAAGAGAATACTAGAAAAATAAGAGAAAAAGATTCTTCTTTGTTAGCATTAGCTTCGTGATTAAATTTATAAAATCTTTTCTTTTCTTTATTTTAGGCCGCCTTAGCTCAGTTGGTTAGAGCGTTACCTTGGTAAAGCTCTCTTCTTTAAAAAAGAAGAGACCTTGGAGAGAAGAAACTACAATAGCGACAAGTATATCTTTGTCGTGCTCTCTTCCTCTAAAAAAGAGGAGACTTGTCTTTCCAACCAAAAAGGTAAAGGTCCCGAGTTCGATCCTCGGAGGTGGCTTTAATTTAATTTAAAAACTCTTTTTTCTAATTATTCCTGAGGTGAAAAATGAAAATATTTGGTTATATTGCATCTTTGTTGGGAGTTTTAGTATTAGTTTCTTCTAGAATTCCACAGATGTCAGAGAAAATTTCTTCTGTTTTAAAGTTTATACCAAAAGAGAATTTTCCAAAGTATTCAATTTATTTAGGATTAGGACTAATAATTGTCGGAATATTAATTCTTATAGTTTCAATGAAATCTGGTCAATCTTCAAATCCGAGTGAAGTTCCTATTTATCACGGCAATAAGATAGTTGGTTATAGGAGGCAGTGATGTACTCTTGGAGATATTACATTAATTCGCCCAAAGATTTGTTAGAAAACGAATGGTCTTTATTTGTTATTGTTTTTTTAATTTCTTTTGCTATGTGTTATCTTGCTTTGTCAAACTTCTTTTTTAGAAAGAAAGAACAGAGCTTAAGAGAAGTACTTTTAGGAATAAAAAATGAAAACACCGCAAAAGGACCTGTAATAGTCATCTCTCTTTGTATTTCTCTTTTGATTTCTTTTGCTTTTACACAAAGCGATTATCTTAAAGCATATCTTGGTGCAGGAACAGTTTTAGCAGTTCTTATTTTTTCTATAGTTGTTTTTATTTTGCTTACATTTCCTTTTTATGTTGCTATGGAAAAATCTTTTAGCTCACTAGTAGCAGGACCTCTTTTTGGAATAATTGTTTGGGCTGTTTTGAAATTTATTTTTCCAGGAGTTATAGAAGATGTTTTTTGGAGATTGCCTTGGCAATGGAGAGATTATTATGAATTTTTGGTTTCGCCTGGCGGATTTTTTTTATTGGCGTTTTTAGGATTGGGTTTTGGGTTTTTAAAAAATAAAAAATAAGACATATTAAGGGTAACAGTCATTCTGTGCTTTAAATTTAATATGGTTTTTTTTATGATTATATTAGAGTATTTATCTTTTTAAAACAAAAATCTTTTTAAACCTCTTTTTCTTTAAAAAACATGTCAAATAAATTTTTTAGACGTCAGTGAAAGGAGGTTGAAGAAAAATAAGATGAATAATAAAGGAGCAGTACATCCAGCAGTTTGGGTTCTTTTAGGATTAATAATTATTGGAGCTACGATAGGTACGGTTAGTTATTTTAAAAATAATCCTACTTTAAAGGGAGAAATTAAGATAAGTATAGAACCTGCTGTTTCAATAGGTGAAGCGATAAACCAGCCATCTTTTAATTGGGTTAGCTTTTTTACTGGAAAAGTACCCCAATTTTTAGTTGATAAGACCAATGCGATAAGTGCTGTAATAATTGTTCTTGCAATTTGGTTAATTCTTTTATTAACTTTTGGGGATATTGTTGCTGCTTTTGGTACTTTCTCTGAAAAATGGATTGGTTGGACAGTAGGTACAATTCTTGCAATTATAGCGGCTAATTTGAATTTAGTAATGCTTATTGCTGCATGGTCTTTTATGTTTACCGCTACTCTTGGTGTTTTTTCTGTTTCTGTAGCTTTAGCTATTCCTTTTATCGTATTCCTTCTTCTCCAATTCGGTTTGAAAAGAGTAGCAAATTGGCAAAGAGCAAGAAGATTAATGTACAAGAGATCTTTAGGAATTGATAGAATTCGGACCGGTATGAGAGCTGCTGCCGCAATGGGTGAAGAAACAGAGAGTGCAGGGGAAAATAGTAGAAGAAACTCTTAATCTATTTTTTATTTTTTTTATATTTTTAATCCGGGGGGATACTCTCCTGGTTTTTCTGAGTTTACAACAATAAATAAAATAAACCTTTCTAGATAAACCTTTATAAACTCTTTTTTTCTTTGATATTTATGGCAGAAAGTCGGGGAAAGCAATGGCTTTTTACAATTGTTGGATTTCTTTTTATAATATCACTTTTTGGAGGAGCGATTGCTCAAAAAGGAACAATTTTTGGAAAAGATGTTTCTTGGATTGGTGAAGCTTCAAAAGCAGTAGGAGAATATATTTTTGGTTTTGGAATTAAGGATGGAGAAAAAATCTCTGTTTTTGGTGGGATTGAGTTTACAACTTATGCTTTTACAACAATTTTCTTAATGATATGGCTGATTATTTTTGTCACTTTTGGAGACATTATTGAAACTTTCTCTACATTTAATTCAACCATCGCTTGGATAATCGCTTTTTGTTTAGCAGTTATTGGTGGTATGTCCGGAGCCTACGGAAAACTTGTAGGGAAGGTTACTCATTTATTTGTTAGTTTTGGGGCAGCTGCAGTTTATTTAGGACTGGCAGCAAGTTTCATCATTTTCTTGTTAGTTGAGCTTGGCCTTGGAGCTTTTCTTCCCAAATTTAAGGAGTTTGTTCTTAGAAGAAAATTAATGCAGGAAGAAATAGGAATTAGAGGAAAACTACTAGAAGCAGGAGCCGCTGCAAAAGCTCTTGCTGAGATGGGTGCGGACTTAAGCAAAGGGGTTCATTAAAAATTTTTTCAAAAAGCATAAAAACCTCTTTTTCTTTTATTTTTTATGAAAAAATAGTTAAAAAGACCTAGAAGACGCAAAACATTTAAGGATAATTTATGAAGGAAAGATATCGGAAGAAAAAATTAACAAAATAAAAGAAAAAATAAGAAAGTATAGAAAAGATGGTTGAAAGAGACAAATCACATGAAGAAGAACTTGTTAGATGGGCAACTTATGTTCGTGAAAATCCTGATAAATGGAAATCAAAATTGTAACCTTTTTTGGATTAGCAGATAATAATCTCTCATCGGGCAAGGAAAAAATGAAAGAAAAATTATTTAAAACGGCTTTTATCTTCATAATTCTTTTCCTTCTAGTTGGAAATTTATCTTCTGTTTTTTCCGCTAATATAGATGACTTGGGAAAACAAATAGAAAGCGGAGGAAAAAAGCTCGAAGAAACACAGAAAAACCTTGAAAGAATGACAAAAGAAGACTACAAATGGGAAATTTTAAGCAAAAACTGGCGGGAGATTCTATTAAAAAATAAAGGAATTGCATTTCTCGATGGAATTTTTAAAAAAGGAAACATTGTTTTTGTTGTTCTTTTTGGAAAAGATTATTCTTTGTCTTTAACTCTTTTATTTCTCATAATTTTATGGTTTTATTTTTGGAACCAGTTTTATAAAATTCTTTCAACATTTTCAACTTTTGGAAATAGCACTTCTTTAATAATTTCTTTAGGAATTACAATAATTTTAGCACAAATTCAATTTTTCGACAAAATTTCAGAACTTCTTTTTAAGTTTATTTTTTACAGGCAAGAAATATGGGGATGGATTTGGTACTTAATCTCCGTAGGCGTGATAATTTTGTTTTCAATGATTTTTTCTAGGTTTTTTTCTAGTTTAAAAACCGTAGTATTAAAAATGAAAGATGAACAATACAGAAGACAAATTCTAGGAGAATTAGAAGAAAAAAACAAGTTTTTCGGTGTTATTGCGGAGGCATTTAGAGGTATGTTCAAAAAAAAATAAAATACCGCAAGATAAATTTTTCTTCGAAAAAATTTATTCAAAAAAGAACTTCAAGTTTTACTTCGACAAAGACGAAGAAGTTATTAATGAAATTTTAAAGCACAAAAAATCAGGAAAAGTCTTGGATTTGGGTTGTGGTGAGGGGGGAAATTCTTTGTTTTTGGCTGAAAAAGGTTTTGAGGTTGTTTGTGTTGATATTTCAAAGACAGCAATTAAAAAGATTAAAGAAGAAATAAAAAGAAGAAAAATTAAACTAGGGGCAATTGTCACAGATTTAGAAAAATTCAAATTCAAAGAAAACTATGATATTATTATTGCGACAGGAGTTTTTCATCTTATCTCAAAGAAAAAAGTTTTCAAGATTTTAGAAGAAATAAAAAATCACACAAAACCAAGAAGATTAAATATTTTTAAAGTTCTTCTTCATGAAGATCCAACTGAAAAAGAAAATGATTATGGTTATTATTTTAAAAGCAATGAGTTAAAAAAGATTTATTTCGATTGGAAAATTTTTAAGTACCGAGAATACAAAGATTACGATGAAAAAGAAAGGCAATTTAATAGAGTTGGGTTTTTGGTTGCTGGAAAGGTTTAAAAATATTAATTTGTAGATAAAAATATGGCTTCAATAAGCAGAACAATAACTTCCTTAATTCTTTTGTTAATAGGTTTCAACTTAGGATATTTTTCTTTAAGAGGAGAAAGTGTTTTATGGCCTTTGCTTATTTGGGGAGTTATATTCATAATTGCAGGGATTTATATTCTATTTAACAAAAAAGAAGATGAAATAGAACAAATAAAAATGCTCTCAAAACAAAAACCAACTAAAAAAATAGGTAAAAAATGAACAAAGAGATAATTTTAACAACAACAGAAGAAATTCCTAGCAGAAAAATAAGAAAAATTCTTGGTGTTGTCAGAGGAAGCACTGTTAGAGCAAGAAACATTGGAAGAGATTTTGCTGCTGGTTTGAAAAACATTGTCGGCGGTGAAATAAAAACATATACTGAATTGACAGAACAAGCAAGAGACGAAGCTTTTAATAGAATGGTTAACAAAGCAATAGAGCTTGGAGCAGACGCTGTCGTTGGAATAAGATTTATGACTTATATGGTTATGCAGGGTGCTTCTGAAATGCTAGCTTTTGGAACTGCCGTTAAATTAGATTAAATTTCATCCAAAATCCTTAACGCCTTCAAAGCACTTTTTTCCTTGTCCTTAATTTCAAGCATAATATCTGCATCAATTTTTTCTTTTTTTAGTATTTCAATAAAATTGCTGAAATCTTTTTCATCTATTGTTTTTGCATGCTTTCCAATTCTTTCATTCGGTTCTTGAGAACTATAATCAATCAAAGGCAAACCATCTTTTTTCTTCCAAGTAGAAACAAAATTCTTTAAAACATCTTCTATTTTTTCTCCGTCATTTAAGCACTGAAAGTGAAAATAATCAAATATTATCGGAATTTCTGTTTCTTTATAGATTTCAAAGCAATTCTTAAAAGAATAGTTTTTATCATCATTTTCAATAACCAATCTCTTTTTTATCTTTTCGTCTAGCTTTTCATAAACTTTCACAAATCTTTTAATTGATTCTTCTTTGTTTTCATAAACTCCACCAACATGAATTTGAACTTTTGCACTTTCATCTAGGCCCAAAGAATCCAAAAAATCAACATGATATTCTATCTCCTTTATGCTGTTTTCTACGATTTTTTTATTTAAAGAATTCAAAACAACAAATTGATCTGGATGCATCGTTATTCTGAAATTGTTTTTTTTAATAAAATCTCCAATTTCTTTTAGTTCTTTTTTAAACTTTTTTTTCCAGTCAAGTTTTGATATTGGATGGGAAGCAAAAGGAACAATCCCTGAGCCTATTCTTAAGTATAAAAGATTTTTCTCCTTGTTAAAATCTAAAATTTTTTTTAGGCATTCTAGATTTTCTCTTATCTTATTTTTTTGCAAATCTTGGCTATAACTATCTAATCTAAAAGTTCTATTTGGAGAGCATTCTAAAGAATTATTTATGCAAGGATAACCTATTTTCATCTTAAAAATAAGGCAAATTTAATTAATCTTATTCACCTTCTTCAAGTTCTGTTTCTGCTTTTTCAATTTCAAACTGTGCTTTTAGAAGGGCTTTTTTCTTTCTTTCAGAGCAGCTTCCAGTTTCTTCGCATTTTTTTGCCTCTTCATTAACTAAATCTTCCGCTAACTTTAAATGTTCCTCGGCAAGCTCCAAATCCTCATCTTTTCCTATAGGTTTTTTTGGCATATAAAAACAAAAATAACTTGTTATTTAAATCTTTTCTTTGAAAAAAAGTTCATTTTTCCTTATGAAAGAAAACAGGGTTCTTCTTGTTAAAAATAATTGCATTCTGAGCTGGCTTTTGTAATTCAAGATTGCTTCTTTTTTCAATAGATTTTCTTTTTCATTTAATTCTAGTTTGTACCACTCTAAGTTATTTTTTAATAATAGTGGCATAGGTGGATAAAGATTTTCATTTTCTTTTAAACCCGTAGGAAGAGGATAAAATTTTAGTTTATAATGAATTAAGTAATAATAAATTTCTGCTCTTGTTTTTGCTTTTTCAAGTGCTTTCTTTAAGTGATAATAAAGAGCTTTGTGATCAGGATTGCTATCATATTTTGAAGTAGAAAAAATTATTGTTGGTTTAAAATCCTTTATTTCTTTCGCTAAAATGTCACTGCAGTAATAAACTTTTCTTAAATGAATATCTCTAAAACCTAAAAATTTAACATCTTTTTTTAGTATATTTATTTTAGAGAGAGTAGTTAATACCTCTGAATATCTTCTTTCTGGATTGGCTAAAAAATATCCATCAGTAAAAACCAAAACTCTTATTTTTGCTCCAACTTTTTTTGCTTTATTTAGATATGCAAAACAGCCCAAAGATTCATCATCTGGATGAGGTGCTAAAACTAAAATCCTGTCTTTTTTTGTTGGATTTCTTATTTTCTTAAAAAAAAGATAAAAAAATCTTGGCAATTTATAAAAGTAAAAGAAAAAAAGATAAATAAGAACAAGAACCGCTAATAAGTATAAAAGCTCTTTTAGTAAAATCCCCATCTTGATTATTAAACTAATCTATTTTTAACTCTTACTAAAATATTAAACCAAAATAATCTTCCCACCGGCTTTTTCCATCTTTTCTATAGCGCTTTTGGAGGCCTCTTTAGCAATTATTTCTGCTTTAAACCCTTCACCCTCTCCTAAAATTTTGTAATCTTTCAAATCAATTTTTCCAGAAGTTCCATAATTTTTTGCGATATCATCCAAATTGATAACTTTAATTTTGTCTTTTTTTCTAGAAGCAGAGGTATAACCTTTTTTTCCGAAATAACTTTCAAATCCTGCTTCTCTAGCAATCATTAAGGCCTTAAGTTTCTTGTGTTTTGCTCTTTTTCCAGTTCCAGCCATTCCAAAACCGCCTTTCTCTCCGTGTCCTTTATGCTTTTTTCTAAATCCCCAACCACAAGTTCTTGCTCCTCTTAACCTAGATCTTTTCTTTCTTTTTTTGAGTTTCATAACATTTTCTCCAAATATTTAGCTATATCTTTGTTTTCTCCCAAGATTCCTTTTGGATAAGGAAGTTTCGTACTCCTTTTAAAGCCGCCTTTTGGAGGTTGTAACCTAATCCAAGGTTTTATATTCTCTAAGCTTTTTTTAGCTTTTTTGTTTTTTTCTTTTAGTTCTCCTCTTTTCTCTATAACTTTTTGAACTAGTTCTTCATCAATTTTTCCATACATAACATAATCTTTAACTTTTTTAACCATTCCAATCCTTACTTTATCTTCCTCATCTAAAAAAACAAGATTATACTTTTTTCTTATTCTCAACCTATAAAGAGTTTCCTCTATCTCTTTTGGTACGCCAACTCTCCCATGAATTCTAATAACAGCTATCATTTTAGTTTGTTTTTAAATAATTTAATTTTTCTAAAGCATCAATAACTGCAAAGGCAACATTAATTGTTGTTCTTGATTTTCCAAAACTTCTTGTATAAACATCTTTTATTCCAGCTAATCTTAAAATTTTTTTTACCTCATCTCCTGCAACCAATCCTGTTCCTCTAGGGGCAGGCATTAGCACTATTTTATAGGACCCGCACTTTCCTTGAACTTTAGAAGGAATGCTATGCTTTTCAGCGCAACCACAATCAAAACTAGCACACCCTCTTTTGACTTTGATTAAGCTAACTTTTGCTTTTCTTAAAGCTTTTTCTCTTGCTGGCAAAGTTTCAGAAGCTCTTCCAAGACCTATTCCAACATGACCCTTTTCATCTCCAACAGCAACCATTACAGAGAAAGTTAATTTGTTGCCTTCTTCAGTTTTCTTTTGAGTTTGTCTCCACGCTCTTCTTTTTCCACCACCAAACTTTCCTTTCGCCTGGCCTATGTTTAATATTTCTGATTGAAATCCTCCAAAATAATCAATTATCTCAGGTTCCATAATTTTCAGGCCTTTTTCAAAAATTTCATCTATGTTCTTGTATTTTCCAGCCATAACATCTTTTCCAAGATTTGTCTTTGGAGCCCATTTAGCTAAAAATTCTTCTCTTTCTTTCTGTTCTTTTTCAGCTTTTTCTTGTTGCCTTAAGAGTTCTTCTCTTAATTTTTCATCTTCTTTTTGAATTACTTCTTCTATTTCTTCAAGTTTTTTTTCGTCTTCTTTCATTTTTTAGCTAATTTCTCCTTTAATTTACTAAATTCTTTTTTAACTTCTTCTTTTAAATGTTCTCCTTCCAATCTCTCTTTTGAAGGAAAAATTTTTTCGTCTGCTTTTATTTTTATTCCCCCATCAATTAAACCCTTAACTACTGCATACAATCTGCCACCATAATGGTTTTTATAAAGACCAATATCAACAACAACATTCTTGTTTTTCATTTTTTTTGCCATCAAAATTCCTGTTAGATAAGCTGCTGGCAAGGATTTTAAACTGCCTGAAAATTTTTCTGGAAAACCTTCACCGATTAAATTTTTAGAGCTTATTGTTGTTAATACAAAATCTTTAGATTCCTTGCTTTCAATTTCTTGTATTATAATATACTTGTTTGTTTTTCTTATAACGATTCTAGGTCTTTTTGATTTTAGCAGGTTTAATCTTTGTTTGTAATCTGTTACTCCTTCTCTTCTTCTTTTTTTTGGAACAATTTTCATTTTTTAGAAACCTCCCCTTTAAGGAATTCTTGTAAGTGTTTTAAGCTTCTAAAGTATTTTGCTTTTATTTTCTTCCTTATTTCATAATATTTTTCCAGGTCTATTTTTTTATGCATTTTTAAATTTCTAATGTAATTTCTTAATTTTCTTGTCAACTTAACATATTCTTGTTTTTTATTTCTAACCCTTTTCTTTATTTTTCCATGACCTCTTTTATGTTTTCTCTTTTCAATTTTTCTTCTTCCGTTTTTTTCTTTGATTTTTATTATACCTTTTTCTTTTAAGTCGAGTATATCTTGTCTTGTTAATGCTTCTGAAATCTCGCTTAGATGTTCTGGATTAAAATAAATTCTTTTCTTTCCAACGCCAAAAACTTTGGCGGCAAGCTCTTTCTTTTTAGCTAGATTCATTTGCTTTTTTCCCGTATTTATTTAAAATTATTAACCCAAGTTCATTTGCCTTTTTTATTATTTCTTCTCTCTTCTTTTTTCCGACAGAGGCAATCAAAATTGCTTGTCCTTTTTTCAAATTCTCCAGATCTTTTAAGTTTTCAACTCTTACGAAATTTTTTCCATTTATCTTTCCTCTTATTTCTTTAGGATTTCTCCAACCAATAGAAGGCCTTGTAGGATAACCTTTTTTTCTTTTTCTTGTTTTGCTATCTCCCCCTTTTGGGTAACGCCATTTTCTTTTCTTCTTTCTTCTAGCTCCAAGCTTAGAAAATCTTCTCCACTGAACCCTCAAAAATAGAGGTTTTTTTCTTTTTTCACTCATATTTCCCTCCCATTTTTCTCAACTAAAAATATTCCATCCTGAAATATTCTTCTATCTCTTTCTTTAACTTTTGTAGCTCTTTCTATGTTTGCTACTGTTTGTCCGACGGCATCAATATCTTCAGAGCTTATTTCCAAACTATTTCCTTTAACATCTACTTTTACTCCTGGAAGAATTTTAGCAGTTCTTGGAACTTTTTCACCTAGAAAATTTTTAATAACCAGCATATCTCCTTCAACTTTCATCGTCATAGGAAAGTGCGCATAGCATGCCTCCATCTTACAAACAAAAGGTTTTTCCAATCCTTTTACCATATTGGTTAGATGTGCTGCCAAACTCCCAATTGTTTTATTTTCTTTTTTTGTTGGTTTTTTTTGAGGTTCTATAACTACTTTTTTTCCTTCTATTTTTATTGAAATGCCTCTAGGAATCTTAATCTCTTTTTTTAATTCTTTTTGATTGTAACTCATTATAAAAATTTCACCTTCGATTTTAAGAGAGTATCCTTCTGGAAGTTCTATAATCCTAGTGATTTTTTCCTTTTCCATTAGTAAATATATGCTATTAAGCACCCTCCTATGTTTTTTTCTATAGCTTCTTCTTGATCAATAAGGCCTTTATTCGTAGAAATTATCAACTTGCCAAAATTTCTTGACGGAAGATGTCTTCTTCTATACTTCTCTATCTCTTCAACTTTTACGCTAAAACGAGGTTTTATGGCACCGCATTTATTCAATTTTTCTTTTATATAAACTTTTACTGAGGGTTTTTTTCCTTCTATTAGATCAAAATCAATATAATCATTTTTTTTCATAAAATCTAAAACTCTAATCAAAAATTTTGAAACCCTTTTTATTTCTAACTCTTTCTTTCCTACTCTTTTCACATTCATTATCATATTCAAAGCGTCTGAAATTATATCTTGTGCCATTTTAACTATATTTTTTAAAACCTATTTTTTCTGCTAATTGGCGAAAACACTGCCTGCAAAGATTAATCCCGTATTGCCCTACATGAGCTCCTATCCTTCCGCAGTTCTCACATTTTTTCACTGAAGTACCAAACTTTCTTTCTTTTGGTTTGTTATGCTTCAGAAATTTCTTCAATTTTCCAGGCTTATTCTTTAATTGCTTAGTTATTTTTCGCCAGTCGCTGGCAGTCATTTTTTCCTCCTAATTATTTTAGTTTTAAAGTTTTCTTCCATGAACTTAATAATTTCTTCTTTTGAGATATCCATTCTTTTGATTTTGCTTCTTTTGATTTTTCTTAAAGCTATTCTTTTTCCTGTTCTGCAAAAGGAAACATCAACTTCCAACCCCATAATTCCAACCTCCCTTATGTAATCAATCCCAGGTATTTCGATATATTCTTTTATTCCGAATGAAAGATGATTCTTTTGAATTTGCTTTTCTTTAAGAGTATTATTTAGTGCACCTAAAAGTTGTTTAAGCTTTTCAATTGCTTTTTTACCTCTTAGCGTAACTATTGCTCCTATCTCTAATCCAGGTCTAACTTCCCAAGAAGGAATTCTTTTTCTAGCTTTTCTCTTGCAAGGTTTTCTTTCAGTTAGTTTTTCTAGCAAAATATATGCTCTGTCTAAATCTTCTCCTTTTGCACCGACATTAAGAACAACTTTTTCTATTTTTATTTTTCTCATTATGTTTTCTTTCATTCTATTGCTAGAAGGTTTTCTTTAGCTATAAAAACCTCCGCCCCTTCATTTAATTTTATTCTAAATTTGTTTTTTTCATCAACTTTTATCACTTTGCCAGAACTTCCAGTATATTTCCCAGATATTATCTCAACTTTTGACCCTTCTTTTAAAGGAATAATTTTTATTATTTTATTTTCTGGAATTGAAACAGCAAAACTATCCCCAACATTAAATTTTTCGTTCGTTAAGATGTTTGTTCCATCTTCGAGATTGGCCTGAATCTTCTTTCCTTTTAAGATTCTTTTTCCTATTACCTTAAGAATTCTTTTGTTTTCTTCTTTTACTTCTTTTAAAATATATCTCTTTTTTTCTAATTCTACTTTGTATATTTTATTCATTATTGTAACTATATCTCTAGAACCTATTGGAAATTTTATGTCTTTTCTAATTTTTCCATTTACTTTCACATTTCCTTCTAGACAAATTTTTCTAGCCTCATGTTTTGTTTTTGCAACTCCCATAATATCTCTTAAAATAAAAATGAGAGGCATCTTCTTATTTGAAAAATGAGAGGCCTTGCTAATATATTTTGTTCCCTTTCTTGGTAGAGGTATTTCACTAGACATTTGGCTTCTTTTTTTATGCATTTTTCTTTTCCTCCGTTGTTTTTTGTTTCTTTTCTATTTGTTTAAATCTTTTTTTATCATTTTCATTTAGTTTAATTATTCTTAATTTTGATGGATGGAACCATACTTCCACTTTGCTTCCATCAGATTTTGATCTTGTTATGCCCTCAATTGATACCCTTATTTTTTTCCTGTCTACTTTGTTGATTTTTCCAACTTTTCCTTTAAATTCACCTCGCATAACTTTTACCTCATCACCTTTTCTTAACTCTATATTTCGAGTGTTATATTTTTTTCTGAGCACCTTGTCTAATGTTGCAGCAAAAAGTTTTTGTCTTAAATGCAAAGGTAAATTATGCAAATATTTTCTTTGCTTTCTTGGCTGCTTACTTGATTTCCATTTTTTTGAAAACTCCTTCTTCATTTTAATAAATTACCGAAGCTAACTTCGACACCTCCTTCCATCTTTCTTGAATCTCCCTTGCAATAGGTCCTTTTATTTGGGTTCCCTTCGGGTTGCCTTTGTCGTCTTTTAACAAAACAACTGCATTGTCACTAAAACATACTCTTTCGCCAGTTAGTCTTCTCCAAGGTTTTTTTTGTCTTACCACAACAGCATCAAAAACTTGACCCTTCATTTTAGGATCTCCTTTTTTTATCGAAACTTTCACCCAATCACCAACTCTTGCAGGAGTTTGTCTTCCTTTTCTAGTATGGGAACGAACTACCGAAACAATTTTTGCGACTCTTCCGCCGCTATTATCGCAAACTTCTACATAGCTTCCGATGTTCAAACCTCGACTAACTCTAGATGTTATCGGCTTCATTTTTTCCCTCTAATCTTTTTAGTTACAACAAAATGAATCATTTTTGATAAAGGTCTGCATTCTTTTACCTCTACTATATCTCCAATTTCTATGTCCTTTAGCTCGTTCGGCAATCTTGCATGAATAACAGTTTTTCTTTTTTCATATCTTTCATATTTTGGAACGAAAAAAAATCTCTCAAAAAAAATAACCACCCTACCATCAAATTTTTTTATTACCTCGCCCTTAAAAGCTCTTCCTCTTAAAGAAACAATTAATTTTGAATCATTATTTTCTTTATTCTCTTCTTTTTTTTCTTTTGTTTTTTTCATGTTTGAATATTGTTTGGATCAAATCCTTCCTCCACAAGGACTTTTTTAATTTTGTTTAAGTGATCACCTTGAAGTTCAATTTTATTTTTTTCTATCTTCCCTCCGCAAGCAAGTTTCATTTTAAGTTTTTTTCCAAGCTCTTGAGTATTTATCTCGGTTAGCCCTTCAATGACAGTTATTATTTTGCCAAACTTTCTTTTTTCTTTTTTTATAGAGATTGTTTGGCTTTTTTTTGCTAATTCTGAGCAAACGCATGCCTCTAAGGGCAAACCGCAATTTTGACAAATACTCATTATTTTTTCTTGGGTAAATCCTCCTGTTTATTTGAGAGTATGCTTGCAATTTCCTTTTTTATTATTCTTCTGTTGTTTTTTTCCTTCAATAGCCTTATTTTAAGTTCATTTAGTTTTTCTTTCATCTTCTCTCCTCCTTATTCTTATTTTTTTTAGGTTTAAGTTTGATATTTTCTGCAGAGTTCTCTTCTTTTTCTTTTTTATTTTCTTTTAATTTTGTTATTAATTCTTCATTTACAACAATGCCTTCTTTTGCTTCTTCTATTGGTTTAAGTATTGAAACCTCAACTCCTACGACGCCAGCATTATCTTGGGCAGCAGTTTGTGCCTTATCAACCAATTTTCTTTGATTGCCTGTTTTTTTCAAATAACCAAATTTGAATCTCCAGGTTTTCGCTCTTTCGCTCGGCAATCTCCCGGATAAAACAACTTCGCCACCCAAAGCTCCTGCTTTTTTCATATCTTCCAATGCCTTATAAGCAATTGCTTTAAATCTTATAGAACCAAATCTTTCTATTGAAGATGCTATATCGTCTGCAACAAGCTGCGCATCTAATTCTTTTACTTTTATTTCTTGTACTTCTATGTGAGGATTCTCCATCTTGAATCTTTTTTTCAATATCGCAGTAAGATTTTCAATTGATTCTCCTTTTCTACCGATAATAACTCCAGGCTTTGGTGTTGAGATGATTATTTTCTCACCCACAGGAGTATATTCTATTTTGACAGAGGAAACTTTTCCTTTTCCAAATTCTTTCTTTATGTAGTTCTTGACACCAAGCTCTTCTTTTGACATTGCTACAAATTTTCTCTCTTCCATTATTTTTCTCCTCCTACTAATTCTTTAGCTTCTAAGTAAATATGTGTTCTTTTTCCACGGATTCTCCCTCTTCTGTAAGGTCTTGAAGCAATATTTGCCATTGCTAAAATTATGTATGGGTTCTCAATTCCACAGACTTGTGAATTTGCTTTTAATTGTTTTAATAATTTTATAATCTCTTTAGAGGAGTTAATCGGGTATCTGCCAGAAGCCATGCCCTTTCTATGCGGAATTTCTAGGCCATTCATTGGAACAGCTCTTTTTAATTCAACTACTTCTTCTAGCATTTTTATTGCTTCATCAATTTTTTTGTTTTTTATCATTTTTAAAATATACTTTGATTGCTTTGTGCTTATTCTTAAAGACAAACCTCTAACTATTGCCTTATCTTTTTTCTTAATTTCTTTTTTTGCTTTTTCTTCTTTTTTATTAGCTTCACTCTGCGTTTTTTCTTCAGCTTTCTCTTCTGTGTTTTGTTTTTTTTCTTCCATTTTTATTTAACAGACAAATGCGCTGAACCTTTAGTTGCTCCGATTCCTGCTGCCCCGTGTTTAACAGGCTTTCTGTTGTAGGTAAATTCCCCTAATCTATGTCCAAGCATCTCCTCGTTTATCTTAACAGGCACGAATTCTTTACCATTATAAACACTTATGGTCCAACCAATAAATTTTGGTACAATAACCAAATCTCTATAATGCGTTTTTGGCATTTTTCCTTTTTCAATTTTTTTAAGGTTCTTTTTAATAAACTTTATATGCAAATTTTCATTTCTTATTAAGCTTCTTCTTTCTCTAGAAGGTATTAATTTTGCAAAATCATGCAAACTCATCTCTTTTAATTGTTCTATAGTATAACCTCTAAATTTTTTCTTTTTTCCAACAAATTGCTCTTCTTCTTTATTTATTTCTTCTTTCATGCTTTTTTCCTCCCAGTTCTTCTAGGTCTTAATAAGCCAACTTTTTGTCCAGGCGAGGCAAATCTCTTCACTATTTTACTCTTTATTCTTTTTCCTCTGCCTGAACCGAATGGGTGATCTACTGCATTCATTTTTACAGCAGAAGTTCTAGGCCATTTTTTAGATTTTGTTTTTTTAATAAAATATCTTTTTCCTGCTTTTAAGACGGGCTTTTCCAATCTTCCTTGATTTGATATTTCTCCTATTGTTGCTCTGCATTCTAATTTAAATAATTTAACTTTTTTTGAGGGCAATAAAACTTTAACCCCATTCTCTTCTTTTGAAAGAACAACTGCGGAATTTCCGCCAGTTCTTACTAATTTTCCACCGTCGAAAGGAGTATTTTCTATATTAAATACTTTTTTGCCCGGTTTTATATCTTTTAAAAAACTAATATCTCCGCTGTTTTCACCGCCAAAGTAAATTTTTTGCCCGACGTATAAATTATTTGCCGCCAAGTTATAAAAACATTTTCCAGTTTTATCCTTTAATTTAACAAGAGGAGCAGTATGTCCGCCAGATCTTACAAAATCAACAACTTCTAATTCCTCTCCTAAATTTTTAGGGTAAGAAGGTTTTATTGAAAAAGCTCTCTTCTTAACTCTGTAAACTAAACTTCCATGCCCTCTTGCTTGTTGGATTATTCTCTTTCCCATTATAATACTCCTATTTTAGTTGCCACATCGGCAGCAGAATATTCTTTTTTTAGTTTAACATAAGCATATTTTTTATTTCCACTAATCATTGTTCTAACTTTTTCAATTTTTACATTAAAAAGTTCCTCTACCTCTTTTTCTATTTCTTTTTTTCTCGTTTTTCTATCAGTAATAAAACACAAAGTATTTTCTGCTTCAATCATTTTGATAATTTTTTCAGTTGTTTTAACCCCTTGTAAGATTATTTTTTCTTCCATCTCTCTCCCATTTCTTTAATTGAATCTTCACTAAAAATAATTAATCTACCAGGTTTTCCATTTAAGCTCAGATCGTCTATTTTTAATTCTTCAACCTTCTTCAATTCTAATCCTTTTATTTTAAATTGCTCATTTGAAGATATCACGAATAAAATTCCTGCCGTCTTTTTGTATTTTCTTCCACGCATTTTTCCTTTTCCAGCTCTTTTTTTTCTTTTTTGTAATAAATCTTTAAATTTCTCACCTAAAATAGAGCTCATAAGTTTAAAAAAATCTTTTGTTTTTAATTTTAAAACATCTGAAGATAAAACTATTGGAAGATTTTCTAATTTTAAGTTGTAATTTTGCTCTATAATTTTTTTGTTTGCTGAAGCACTCAAACAAGAGTTTATCGCAATTAATAACTCTTTTTTATTTATTTTTCTAAACTGATTCTCATTAACTCTTGGTGGATGTGCTTCTCTTCCCCCTACTGTTGAAGCAGCAGTCGCACCAACCCATGTAAAAGAACTTCCACTTCTAGCCATAATTTTTCTAGGTATTCTCGATATCCCTCTCCCGTATGTTCCTTTCCAAGCATGTCTTTTTCTTCTTAAAATTCCAGAAG
Source organism: Candidatus Pacearchaeota archaeon (assembly GCA_038885615.1). Taxonomy (GTDB): domain Archaea; phylum Nanobdellota; class Nanobdellia; order Pacearchaeales; family GW2011-AR1; genus CAKZRD01. Next base: position 106,620 of record JAVZZP010000001.1, on the reverse strand, counting down.
CAGAGTACATTGCTCCAGCACCAACTTTTGTACCATGAGGTTGCCATCTTTTTTGTGCTTCAAAAACTTTCTGAACAATGTCTTTTCTTATACTAGACAAAAAGTTTTCCGGCAACTCCAAAAATCCCTTCTCTTTTCCACTTGCAGAAATTATTTTTATTTTCATGTTAACTCAACTAAAGAATATTGCTTTTTTAATTGTTTTTTAGTTGGCCTTAGAGGTTTTGTTAGCAATAAAACTCTTTTTGGAGTACCTTGTACAGAGCCGCTAACGATAAGATAATCTCCTTTTAGCTTTCCGTATTTATGAAAACCGGATTTTGGGGTTATATCTTTTTCTTTTATATTTCCTTTATCAACAATTAGTAGATTGTAAATAACTCTAGTATTAAATCCTGTTTGACCTGCCATAGGTGTTACAAACATAACTCGTGCAGGATGCCAAGGACCTAGACTACCAGGTCTTCTAACACCTTTCTCTGATTTATGTTGTCTTAATGAAATTCCGAATCTTTTTGCAGGTCCCTGTAAACCTTTTCCCTTAGTAACCCCCCGAACATCTACCAACTTTCCCTGAAATATTTCAGAAATTTTTATTGTTTTTCCTATTTTTTCTTTTACAAAAGCCAACTTCTCTTCTTTTGTTCCACCTAAAGCTAGTTCAACTAAATCAGGTGTTTTTTTAAAATAATTTTTTCCTAAATTTGGATAAGCTATTATTCTAATGTCGTTGAATTCTTTATTAAAAGAATCTATTGAAGAGGAAACTTTTTTTGGAAGTTTTATCTTTCTTTTTAAATTTTTATCGTTTGAAACAACAATTTCTCCGACGACTTTTCTGTCTTTATAAAATCTTATAGAAAAAATTTTCATCTCCGGACATTCAAGAATTGTTACAGGTATCGCAATCTTTTTTCCTTTTGTCATAGAATCAGGAGTATCGTCTTTTACAATTGCAGACATCATTCCAACCTTATAAGCTAAAAAACCCAATGGCCCTTTCTCTTCTGTTTTAATAGCTTCCCAATTAACATCAGGGATTAATTCTTCGCTTCTCTTTCTCGGCCAAAATTGTAAACTTCCGTATTTAGGTCTATGTAGTCTTGGCATATTTTAAAGTTGCATTCACCTAATCTAGATGAGTGTGCAACACCAAAATTTTATAAAAAATAGATAAAAATATGCTTTTTAAATCCTTCGTTTCTATGCAGAATAACCTAAAGTGCATTTTTAGTTTGACATTATTAAAAAATTATTGCAGGTCTCAAAGAAGTAGCTAATGATTTTTATTGATTTTCAGCCAACCCTTTTCTATTTCTAATTTGCTGAATTACTTTTTGTTGCAACTCATTTGGTAATTTTTCAAAAACCTGATCAACTAAGCTTGAAACACCTCTTCCGCCAGTAGCACTTCTTAAATCAGAACTCCATCCAATCATCTCAGCTACAGGCATTTTTGCTTTTATAAAAGAAACAATTCCTTCTTGTTTTGCTTCTAAAATCTGGCCTCTCTTTTGTGTTACTAATTTTGTGACTTCTCCCATATATTCCGTCGGAACTTCAATTAAATGTGTCTGAACAGGTTCAAAAAGAACAGGGGTAGCATTTTTGAAAGCATTTTGAATTGCTTCCCTTATCGCAGGATAAACCTGTGCTGGGCCTCTATGAATTGCGTCTTCGTGAAGTTTTAAATCAACAAGAGAAACTTTCAAATTTGTACATGGTTCTCTTGCCAATGGGCCGGCTTTCATGACCATTTCAAAAGCATCTAGAATTAATTCTATAACTTCTCCGATATAAACTTCTCCTTTTGTTTTATCGAGAAAAACATTTCCCATAAAAACATCCCTATACTGCCTTGCCTCTTCATTTGGAATTCCTAAAGAATAAAGAATGCTTCTTACTCTGTCATCATTCTTTTTTATCCTTCCTTCTGGAATTTCTCCTTTTTCTATTGATTCAACAACATTTTGTTCAAGGGGCTCAACTTGCAAATAAAAAGTATTGTGTTTGTTTGGGGACCTGCCCTCGACAGCAGGAGATTGCTTCATTACGGTTTCTCTATAAACTATAATAGGATTCGATGTTTTTACTTGAACACCTTTTTCCTCTTTTATTCTTCCTTCAATAATTTCTAAATGTAACTCCCCCATTCCAGAGATTAAGTTTTCACCAGTTTCTTCATTAATCTCAACTTTTATAGAAGGATCTTCCTTCGCAACTTTTCTCAGAACATCAATAAGTTTTGGCAAGTCTATGGATTTTTCAACAGTTATAGCTTTAGTAATTACTGGTTGAAATATGTGCCTCATCTCTTCAAATGGAGTTTGTTCATTTATTGTGACTGTTTCTCCTGCTTCACCAGTTATTCCCGAGATTGCGCAAATATTTCCCGCCGTAACTTCATCAACTAATTCAGGTTTAATCCCATCGTAAACAAAAACTTGCTGTATTCTCTGTTTTTTCTTTGCTAAATTTAAATAAACTTCTTGACCAGTTTTTAAACTTCCGGACCACAATCTTCCAGCACAGATTTCTTTTCCAGAACGAGGATCAATAACAATTCTTGTTATAACAAAAGCTGTTTCCCCATTAATATCACAGTTGATTAAATTTTTTCCAAACTCGCTTTCTAGTTCCCCTTTCCAAATCTTTGAGATTCTGTATTTTTGCGCTTCAACTGGTGAAGGCAAATGCTTTATTACCACATCCATAATTGCTTCAAACAAAGAAGCGTTTTTCCATACCCAATCTTTTCTTTCTTGCTCAGATAGTTTTTCTTCGTAAATTTTGTATATATCTGCGAAAGAAACCCCTTTTTTCTTCATAAAAGGTACAGTTAAAGCCCAGTTGTCTCTTGCACTTCCAAAAGCTACGCTTCCATCATTAACATTAACTTGCCATTTGTCTTTGAATTCTTTTTCTGCAATATTTGCTACAAGCATATTAAACTCATTGATTATCTTTACAAATCTTTCTTGCATTTGTTGAGGAGTAAGCTTTAATTCTTTAATCAATCTATCAACTTTATTAATAAAAAGAACAGGTTTTACTCTCTCTCTCAAAGCTTGTTTTAGAACAGTTTCTGTTTGAGGCATAATTCCCTCTGAAGCGCAAACTAAAACAATCGTTCCATCAACAGCCCTCATTGCTCTTGTAACATTCCCAGAAAAATCAACATGGCCAGGAGTGTCTATTAAATTTACAAGATACTCATTATTCTCAAATTCATGAACCATTGAAACATTAGCAGCATCAACTGTCAATAACCTCTCTTGCTCGTCGGCGTGCTGCCAAGTTGCCATCCCTTCTTCCAAATCACCTGCATTTTTGGCTGCTAACTTTCCAGCAGCTGCTAAAAGATTGTCTGTAAAAGCAGTTTTTCCATGATGTATATGTGCAGAAGTAGCAATATTCCTAATTTTCTCTCTTTGAGTCATTAACCTTTTGATTTTGTCAAAATTTTTTTCGCCTGTTGCCATAAAAAGTTCTTGAAAGAATGGTTTATAAAGATTTTGCTAAAAATACTTCACTTCTTTTCCAAAGAAACCAATATTTTACAAGGCAATTTTGACCTTATAGAATCAAAAATTTTTCTTGCTTCTTTTTCGTTTTTTTCGCCGTTAATTCCTACAATAAAGATAATCTTTCCTTTTTTTACTAAAGCTGACCTACCAACGGTTGTCCCGAATGACATAGACATTCCTGTGCTCATTCTGTCTGCACCAGCACCAGTAAGCATTCTATTTTCTCTTATGATGTGATGAGGATAAACCTTTAATTCTAGATAAAATTCGCTTCCAACAAGTTCATTTAATCTTCTGTTTAAATATTGCCTTACTGCTTCCAGAGCAATATCTCTTATTTGAACATCTTCTTCCGCAATTATCTTAAAGATAGACTTGTATTTGCCTTTATTGTAACCCTTAACATCGCCCATTCTTAATTTAACAATGTTTGTGTTTGGTATTGTTTTTATATAAGATTTTTTCTTTACTTTGCTTTTTCGTGTGTATGGAACAACTTTCATTTTAGAATAACAAGAAGCTTTTCTTACAGGCATTTTATTTTCTCCCAATTAATTCTAATTTAGTTCCTAAAGCCTGTCCTGGGAGGCCTTTCTCAAAAATAGCTCTAACCCTTCCTTTGTTTCCATGCGTAGCGGCTATTTTTCCTTTAATTTTTTCATTTGATTTTGAAGTCCAAACCACTTCTTTTCCTATGTATTCCTGGGCTTTTTTCTTATCTTCAACACCTTCTATAGACAATATAAAATGTCTTGGGGTTTGCGTATGCCTTCCTCTTCTAAACTGAACAATTTTAATTTCAACCATAAAAAAACCTCTAAAAGATGATTTATAAAACTTGCGAAAACTAAAAAGATTTTTAAATTCTAGATAAAAATATAAGATATGCTAAGCATAAAAAAGATGTCTAAACCTATAGAAAAGATATCAAAAGGGGACTTTGTTTTTGTCGACGGACATAAACTTATTGTTTTAGACCACTTTGTCTTCATGGAATACAAAGACACAAAAGAGATGATTATTGAACTTGAAAATGAGGAAAAAACAAAAAAGTACCAATTGAGATATTTCAACGACCAACTAGAAACAAGCATAGAATTTTATTATCTCATGAAAAATTTTCAATATGTAAAAGTTGATAGCGTAGAAGAGGTTTGGTGGTAGATTTAAAAACTCTTTTTTATTATATAATTTATGGGGAAAAAGAGAACAATTTTTTTAGGAATTTTGTTTTTATGCATTTTATTATTTAGCTATTGGTTTTTTTTAATAAAAAAAGAAAAATGCGAAACAGAGGAATGTTTTAAAGAGAATCTTCTTAATTGTAAGAAAGCCGACTATCAAAAAGAAGAAAAGTTTGTTTTTGACTATAATATTCTTGGAAAAAAAGATGATTCTTGTGTTGTAGAGGTTAAATTAGTATTTGCTGCTGGAGAACCAAAATTCTCAAGATTGTTAGGAAAAAGCATGAAGTGTTATCTTCCGCTGAATTACTTCGGTTTTCCTGAGAAAGAAATTGATTTTTGCTCCGGACCATTGAAAGAAGAGATTGGTTATTTAATGATAAAAGAAAGCTATACTTATATATCTCAAAATTTAGGAAAGCCATGACAAAAATTTTTTTAGGTCCTTCGAGTTTAGGAAGCTACAAAGAAGCTTTTTCTAATTTGGAATATTTTAAAAAAAACGGGCTTTCTGCTTGTGAAGTTGCTTTTACTTATGGAGTTTATTTAAACGAGAAACAAGCTATAGAAGTGGGAAAAAAAGCTAAAGAGTTAGGAATAAAACTCTCTGTACACGCACCATATTACATAAATCTAAACTCCGAAGACAAGAAAAAAATTGGCGCTAGCAAAAAAAGAATTCTTGATTGCGCAAAAATTGGGCATTTTTTAGGAGCAAAAAAAATTGTTTTTCATTCTGGTTTCTATGGAAAAATTTCAAAAGAAGAAACTTTTGAGAACATTAAAAAGGAGATTCTTGAATTGATTAAAGAGATTAAAAAAAATACGTGGGAAGTTGAAATTTGCCCGGAGGTCATGGGGAAGATAAATGTTTTTGGCTCTATCGAAGAAATTTCAAAACTTTCTAAAGAAACTGGTTGTGGTTTTTGCATAGATTTTGCCCATATTTTAGCTAGATACAAAAATCGTGAGTTTGAATTAATAAAAAGAAGTTTTCCTCAAAAAGAATGGCATTGCCATTTTTCAGGAATAGAATATGGAGAAAAAGGAGAAAAAAACCATAGAAAAACAAAAAAGGAGGAATGGCTAGAACTTTTTAATTTTCTAAAGGATTTAGATAAAGAAATAACAATAATTAATGAATCTCCTTTTCATATAGAAGATTCTATTGAAGGAGCTGAAATCTGGAAAAAATTTAAGGGGTTGTGGTCTAGCTTAGCATGATCCGCGCTTCGGGGGCGCGAGACCCGGGTGCGATTCCCGGCAACCCCATAAAAAGATTTAAAAACAAGGTTTATTGGTTGGTTTAATGGAAAAAGATATTGGCAGAATAAAAAAGAACAATAACACCGACATTGTTTTAAGAATTGATGATTTCGGTGGCAAGGTTGGCCTGACAATAAGAGAGTTTTCTAATTCTGACGGCTACAAAGGTTTTACAAAATCGGGCACAAGAATTCCTCTTGAAAGCTTGGAAGAATTCAAGGAAATGATAAACAAAATTGATGTTGAGGAATTGAAAAAATTGGCTCCTGCTGAAAAAAAAGAGGAAAAAGAAGAGTATTTGTGAAGGCAAGGAAAAGAATTAAAACTAAACAATGGCAAGTTAATTCTTTACCATTCAAAAGGATTTTTGTATCTTTCAACGACAGTTCAGAGATTTTTTAATTATTTTTTCTTCAACCAACTTCTTCCTCAAAATTTTGCCGGAGTTGCCTTTTGGAAGTTCGTCAATAAACTCAATTATTTTGGGATAAGAATGTCCTGCGTAGTTGTTTTTTACAAAAAGAGAAATTTCTTCTTTAAGTTTTTCAGATGCTTGCGATTTGTCATTTAAAACAACAAAAGCTTTTAAAATTGCCCCTCGCTCTTTGTCCGGAATTCCGACGACGGCACACTCTTTTATTCCTTTAAATTTCATCAAAATATTCTCTATTTCAAGAGGAGAAACTCTCTCGCCAGAGGTTTTTATTATGTCGTCTTTTCTCCCCTCGAAATAAAAATAGCCATCCCCGTCTTTTTTTGCCAAATCTTTTGTGTGAAAAAAATTCCCTGAAAAATAGCTTTTGTACATTTTTTCATGCTTGTAAATTCCGACCATCATTGAAGGCCAAGGCTTTTTTAAAACAATCTCGCCTTTTTTTAAAGAAATATTGACACCAACAGCTTTTCCCAATGCCCCAAGCTTAAAAGGAATATTAGCAATAACAATTGAACCAATCTCTGTTTGCCAATATGTATCAATAATCTTTATTCCTAAACTAAGATATTGTTCAACCAAGCTTTTGGGCAACGCCTCTCCGACAGAACAAACTCTTTCCAAGAAATTCAAGTCTCCTTTTTTAATTTTATCTTTAAGCAACCTAAAAACCGTCGGAGCAGAGTAAACATTCGTGATTTTATTTCTTTTTAAAAAATCTAACCATCTTTCATCATTAAATCTTCCGTCGAGAGAATAAACGCTAGCACCAACTAAAAAAGGAGCAATAACTCCATAAATGCTTCCAGTGACCCAACCGGGATGAGCAGAGCAAAAATATTTCTTCCCTTTTTCTAATCCTAAAACCTCTTTAGCGCTATAAATCCATTGCACAGCCCCTTTGTATGGAAGCATAATTCCAGCGACAGGGGTTCCTGCTGTAGATGAAGTGAAAAGCATCAAACAAACATCTTTTTCTTTAGGGTTGTGTTTTTTAGCTTTTTTATTTGAGGAGACTTTCTTTAATTCTTCAACCAGAAAAACTTTCTTTACAGATTTAACTTTTTCATATCTCTGGGAAAGTTCCTTATTTGTAATCAAAAAATTTACATCTCCTTTCTTTAATCTTAAAGTCAAACCTTCTTTCTGAAAGGCCTCAAACAAAGGCATAGGAATTGCCCCAATTTTTATTAAGGCAAAGATAAAAAAATAAAACTCTTGGCATTTAGGCAAGAAAATCGCAACACGAGAGCTTTTTCTTATGTCCTCTGAATAAAAAAAATTTGCATATTGGTTTATTTTTTCAACAAATTCCTTATATGAAAACTCAACAATATTTCCATTTTCGTATTCAAAATGCAGAGCCAAAGTTGAAGGATTTTTCTCGGCAAATTCTTCAATAAGATCTACAAAATTTTTTCCTTCTAAAAAATATTCTCTCTGGAGTTTTTTCCAATTGACTAACATTTTTAAACCTCTTTTATTTTTTAAAGAAAAGTAGTTTATTAATCTAACTATGAAAAAGAGAGTACAAAAAATCCCAACAAAAGTTATTTTAGTTTGTCCTCATTGCAAGAAAGGAACTAAAGCAATAGTCTCAGTTGAGTTTTCTCCTCAAAAATACACCTGTCCTAAATGCAAGCAAGAAGTTTTAACACCTATAACCAGCTGCTGCGTTGTTTGCGCTTATTCAAAATCAAAGACAAAATGCCCTCGCAGTTTGTATATGGAAGCAAAAGCAAAAGGTCTAGAAATTAAGTTTATTTAATTCTTTAATAAAATTTTCTTTCCATTCTTAAAGCCATTACTGGTTTAAAGAGCAATTTTTTTCTTGAAAACCCAAGCCTTTCATAGAAGCCAGTTGATTGAAGCAGAGAACGAACAAAAACAAAATTTCTTTTTTTCTTTTTAGCAAAATTAACAAGAAAATTTACAATCGTGCTTCCGGCTCCTCTTCCATGAAGATTTGGGTCTACATAAATAGTTGCTATTTCATTTTTTTTAGTTAAACGACCGCTTGCAATAATATTTTTTTTATATAACACAACAAAAAAATCAGAATTTTTAGAGTATTTTTCTAAATTTTTTAGAGAATATTTTTTCTTTAAGAATTCTTTTTCTTTTTCATTGAGTTTTTTTGCTATATCAATGCAGGAATAAATTATTTCTTGAACTCTTCCTAGGTCTTTTTTTTCAACTTTTTTTATTTGAAATTCTTTCATTGACAATTTTTAGTGCCTCTTTTTGATTATCAAAGGTCAAATTCTTTATTGCTTCTTCAAATTGAAGCCAGAGATAAGAAGAATGTTCGCGTTCATCAAAAAAAACTTTTTCGTCTTTAACCTCTGCCGAGAATAAAACAAAACTCTGTCCAATAAAGCCCGGCCTATCTCTAAATTTTCTTCCATAATTGTATTTTCCAGAAAAATTATATCTTTCAATGTTTATTGGTTTTTGTCCGCATTCCTCAAAAACTTCTCTTTCAACCGCCTCAAACAAATTTTCATCTCTTTCAACACCGCCCTTTGGAAATTCCCATCCAGTCCAATGCTTATGCCTTTTTAGTAATAAATAGAAGATTTTTTCATCTTCTTTTCTATAAACGACAATGAAAACTGATTTTCTGTATTTTCCCTTCATTTTATTTTTTTCATATAATAAACAAAATTTTTTCCTTTTAAATATCCTCTTTTTTCAATAAAATTTATCATTTTATTATTTTTTCTTTCTACAAACATTTCTATTTGACCTATTTTATTTTTTTTAGCATAATTCTCTAAAAAGTTTAGGAGGTGTTTTCCTATACCTTTTCCCCTGTATTTACTAAGAACAGCTATATTCTTAAGATAAATATAGCTTCCATGAAGTTCAAATCCTATAAAACCCTTTATTTTTTTTCTTTCGCTAAAAACATAAACTTTTTCTTTTTTCATAAAATAGTTTACATCTTCAAGGGAATAATTATCATTTTTTCTTCCTTTAAGATAGCTATTGCTTCTTAGAATATAAAATATCTTTTTAGCATCTGATTTTTTTGCCTTTCTTATCTTGATATGCATTCATTTTTTAGATTAAAAACCTTTAAATATCTTGCTTGTTAAAAAAATTAGGGGGGGGTTATGAAATATCAAATTCTTATTGGTGGTAAAGCAGGTCAAGGAATAAACAAAATTTCTATTTTTATCTCGAAAATTTTGGCAAAGAGAGGTTATTATGTTTTTAACTATAGAGATTATCAATCCTTAATTCGCGGAGGCCATAACTTCAATATTGTTTGTTTTTCAGACAAAAAAATTTCATCTTGCGAAAGAAAAATAGATTTTTTAGTTTGTCTAGATGAAAAAACAGAGGAGACACATAAAAAAAATTTGGACAAGAAAGGAATGATCTTGAGAGCAAGCGAGTTTGAAAATCTTAAACTAGATGTTAATATAGCTTTATCAATAAAACTAGGAAAAATTTTCGGCATCTCTTTAGAGGATTTTTTAGATGTTTCAAAAGAAGAATTTCCGAATAAGGAGAATTTGATAAAAGAGCTTTTCGAAAAAATAAAACAAGAAAAGAAAATTGAATTAAAAAATCAGAAAAAAAACATAGAATTAATTGACGGAAGTCATGCTGTTGCAAAAGGAGCTTTTGAAAGCGGTCTAGACTTTTTTTTAGCTTATCCAATGACTCCTGCTACGGGTTTATTGAACGCGCTTATAGAAAATCACACTAAATTTTCTAAACCAATTGTTTTACAGCCAGAAAGCGAGATTTCTGTAATAAATATGGCTTTAGGCATTTCTTTTGCAGGCAATTTAACAATGATAGGTACTTCTGGCGGGGGTTTTGATTTAATGACTGAAGGTTTGAGTTTTGCAGGCCAATCAGAAATTCCCATTGTTGTTTATCTAGCTTCAAGGCCGGGACCTTCTACAGGAGTTCCAACATACACCTGTCAGCAAGATTTAAATTTAGCTCTTTTTTCTGGTCATGGAGAATTTCCAAGAGTTGTTTTAAGCCCTTCGAATCCAGAACAAGCAATAAAAAGAATAAATGAAGCATTTTATTTAACTGAAAAATTCAAGATTCCAGTTATTTTTTTGACAGAAAAGCATTTTGCAGAGTCCTTGTTTTCTGTTGAGAGATTTCCCTCTGTCGAGAAAATTAAAATAAGAAGAAAAATTCCGGGAGAGTTTATTGTTAAGGCTTCTAGCTATGAACACAACGAAAAAGGAGAAACAACTGAAGATGAAGAAGAAATAAAAAAAGGTTTTGAGAGAAGGTTGAAGAAAGAAAGAGAACTTTTAAAAGAAATTGAAAAGCTTTCTCCTTTTGAAATTTCTGGCCAAAAAAATTCTAAAAATCTAATTTTTTGTTTTGGAAGCACTAAAAATGTTATCGAGGATGTTGTCAATTACGAGAATCTTGATGCAAAAATTTTGCAGATTGTTTATTTAAACCCTTTCTCTGAAAAAATCAAGAATGAAATAAAAAAAGCGAAAAATGTTTTTGTTGTCGAGGAAAATTCTACTTCGCAGCTTTCTCGATTAATTAAGGAAAAAACTGGTTTTGAGATTCCTGAGAAAAACAGAATTTTAAAATACAACGGAAGGCCTTTCTTTTATGATGAATTAAAGGAGATTTTAGAGGAGAAAATGAAATGACCCCTCAAACTATCATCGCAATAATAGGACTTATTTTGATAATTATCGGAAATTTTCTCATTTCAAGTTCGGCAAAAATAAGAAGAAGATACACTTATCCATTGCTTATTGCTGGAGGAATTTGCATGCTTATCTATAGTTTTTATTTAGGCGACAAAATTTTTATAACTCTTCAATTTGTTTTTATTGCTGCTTCAATAATTGGCTTAATTAGAATAAATGAGAGGCATAGAAAATTGAGGGGAAATGAAAAATAAGGAAATTTTTGTTAGAGAAGCGAAATTCGGCGATGCAAAAAAAGTTGCTGAAATGATAAAAGAAGGTCTTGAAAGAAAAAATTTTATTTATACATCGAACAATAAACCTTGGAGTGAAGAAAAAATAAAAAGAATAGACGAGCAATATAAAAATAAAGAAGGAATTTTTATTTTGGCTTTTGATAAAAAAACAAAAAAAGTTGTAGGTGTTGTTTTATGCAATTACAAAAAGGAAGGAAGAACAAGGCATGTTGGGGGTTGCGCTTGGTTTGTTCATCCGGATTATCAAGGCGGAGGAATTGCAACAAATTTATTAAAGGAATTAATTAAAAAAGCAAGAAAAAGGGGTTTAAAAAGATTGGAAGCAGAAGCAGTTGTTATAAACAAACCTTCTTGGAAACTAGCCTTAAAATGTGGTTTTAAGATTGAGGGAAAAAAGAAAAAAGCTTTTTTAACTGATGATGGTAAATATCTCGATCTTTATGTGCTCGGGAGGATTTTATGATTAAGTATAAATTAGAGGATAAAGAAAGAATAAAAATTGAAATAGAAAAATTAAAAGATGAAAAAGAGAATCTGATGTTTGATTATCAGATTATTTACTCTTCTCTAATACCTTCTTTAATAGCTCTTTTTGTTGGTGGAACTGCAATTATGATCTCGCTTAATAGGATAAGAATTTTTACTTCTCTAATATTCATAGGAATTTTTATTGTTTTATTTTTTATTGTTTTATTTTTTTCAGATAAAATTGTTTCTTTTTTTAAGAAAATAAAAGAAAAAAGACAAAATTATTTTACTAATCTTCAACAAAAAATCCAACAAAAATATGGGGAGTTATTAAAATGAAACCTACAAACATTAAATCAAACTATCCAATAACTTGGTGTCCGGGATGCCCGAATTTTCTTATTTTAGAGGCTGTAAAAAGAGCTGTTGAAGAACTTATTAAAGAAGGACAAAAACAAGAAAACTTTTGCGTTGTTACAGATATCGGATGCAATTCAAAAATTTATGATTATCTAAATTTGTCAGGGGTTTATGGTTTGCACGGAAGAGCTGTTCCTTTGGCAGAAGGAATAAAAATAGGAAATCCTTCTCTAAAAGTTATTGCTTTTCAGGGCGACGGCGGGGCCTATGCAGAAGGAATTGAACATTTAATTCATGCAATAAGGCACAATACAAATATAACTCTTGTTGTTCATAATAACGAGGCATTTTCTTTGACAACCGGCCAGATGACTCCGACAACCCCCTTCGGCAAAAAAACAAAAAGCGAACCAACAGGAAACAAGATTTTGCCTTTAAATCCTATAAAGCTTGCTCTTTCTTCCAATGCAAAATTCGTCGCTCGTTGCAATCCTTATGACATAGAGGACACAAAGAGAATTTTGAAAAAAGCAATTCTTTATGATGGTTTCTCTTTCGTTGAAATTATTCAGAAGTGCTTGATTTTCAGCCCAGACATGACCGATTTTGAAAAAAATTTCTATAAAATTGAGGACAACAAAAACCTTGAGAAAGCTTGGCAACTTGCCGACGAATGGGACTATTCTTCAAAAGATAAAAAAATTGCCATTGGAATTTTGTTTGAAGAGTGATTTTTTGAGGAGTAAAGGTTTGTGATGGGTTTGTTAGAGATTTTCTTATTATGATATATTAACTTTATTTGTTAAGTTAATTTAAAATATCAAATGATAATATAAAGATATCCTTTTATCCAATTTTCACCATAATATTATGGTTTTTTATCATAAAAAAACTCTCACACACATTTATAAACATCAAAAACCTAAGAGTTTTATGGTAAAAAAAGGCAGTTGCTTTTGTAAAGGAATTTAAGGATTTTCTAAAAGAATATAAAGTTATTGGCCTTGGAATTTCGGTTATAATGGGCTTGCGGCAAATAATCTTGTTAAACCTTTAGTCAATAATATCGTTATGCCTTTATTGACGCCTTTTATTCCGGACGGAGCATGACAAACAGCAACTCTTGACTTTTGGATTTGGAAAGGAATCGGCTGGGAACCTTTCTTGTCAGCTTTAATTTATTTTTTAATAATTGCGTGGGTCGTTTTTCTCATAGCAAAATTTATTCTTAAAGAGGAAAAAGTTACCAAGAAATAAGGTTGTTTCTCTTTAGTAGTTACAAATAGAAAAGTTTAAAAGCAGTTCTTAACTTGATAATATAATTAAAAAATTTAGAAAAAATGACAACTTTATTTGGTTTAAGGCATCCTGAAATAGAAGCTGCTATTTTAGTTGCAAATAAACAACTAACTGCCTCCGATAGTCAAACAGGATTTCCTATAAGAAAATATGCTGGAAGAAAACTTTGGATAGCAAAAAGCAGGGATTATTGTTTTGGCCATAGTGGTTTAAGAGATGATAAAACAGAAGGGTTCATTTACAGACTAATCAACGGCGAATATGATATTTATAGAATTATCGAAAAAAAATATTTTCCAGAATTAAGAAAATTTAATATTGAAAGAATGGGAAAAGAGCTTCCGGATGTAAATAACATGAGTTCTTTTCTTTTAGCAACAAGATTTGATAAAAAACCGGCTCTTTACACTTGCTTTCCTTTGGGAAGTGTTCAAGAAAGAAACTGGACAGCCATTGGAAGCAGATTTCCAAGAATAAAAGAGTATATAGATGCTTTAAAAGTACTTTCAGAAGCAGAGGATTATTCAAAAAAAGGAAATAAATTAAACTTACCAACTCTGATAAGAATATGTTTAGAAGCTGTAAGAAGGGCGCAAAGCCAAGATTTGTATTCTTCCGGTTTAGATATGATGGTTTGTACTCCAGAAGGAATTAATGACCACTTTACAGAATTAAATGAGGATTTTGAAACTAAATTAAAAAGAATTCAAAGGAGATACAGATGAAAGAAAAACTAATGCCTAAAAATGTCTGTTTCATTGATCCATCACACATTCCAGAAGAATTCAGAGCATATCACGCAGGAAAAGCAGGGCAAAAACTTCTTGTTCCAATAAACCCTTTAGAGAGAGGTGTTTTTTTTGCTCTTACCCAAAAACAAGCAGAGTACTTTCTTCGAGATCTTAATGATGGACAAATGTATTATGCAGATCTTCGTCTTTTGAAAGATGCTTTATATCAAAAGGATTATCAATCAAGCGTTATTTGCAGAGACAGAATAAATGATTTAGATGAAAATGAAAAAGAAAGATATATAGAAGATTGGTATATAAAACACACCATTCCTTTTAATCTTAACAGAATTTCTAGAATAAAAACTAATAGACTAGGTTATTTAATTGTTCCAGCACCAATAGAAGTTATTTTTTAGGTCTAATTGGTCTTTCTAGTTTATAAACCCAAACTAAATTTTGGTCTCCCCTGCCACCACCAGGATGTTTTGCTATTCCTAAGTATTCTCCTGTGCTGTTATTATAAACGTGCCTGTAAATTCCCGGTCCATATTCGTGCATTGCTTTATTTAAAATCTCTGAATCTCTTGTTAGTATTTTTGTTCCTTGAGTAAGATTCAATCCTTTTGGAGCATTATAAGGATGTGGCCTACCTTTTAAATATTCTCCAGAAACAACAAGCGCTAGTTCTTGATAAAATTCTTTTCTTAATTCCGAAGGACGTCCTATTTTTCCAGGTATTAATTCTTTTATTTCTTCCTTTAACCTACTCCCATCTTCTCCAAGTATTTCCTCAAGATCATTTCTACTTATAGCGAACAATATTGCCCCGCTAAACAAACTTAAAAGCCCAAAATAAAACAACCAACTGAAAACTCCTTGACCTCCAATAACCGCTCCTGTAATTGTAAAATTGGACACGATTAATAAAATTCCTAGGAAGATTAGAAAAATTCCAAGTTGTTTCTTTTTCATTTAAAAAAGAAAGTTATGTTATTTTAAAATCTTCCTATAAACATCTTTTTAAAGCAGAAAGCATGGATAACATTATGGAAAAAGATAAAATTTCAAAAAAAGAAATTCTTAAAGATTATTTATCTTTAATAAAAAAATATAGGCTATTGATTTTTTTTGCGGTTTTTCTTTCTATATTTGGCTCTTTAAAACAATTCTTAGAAAGATTCCTCTTAAAATTAGGGATAGACAAAGCTACAGACTATTTAGCAGGAAAAATGTTTTTTTCAGATTTAATCAATATACTAGGTATTTTATTAATTGTTTTTTTTGTAGCAACAATCTTGGCAATCTTTTTTTCTTTTATTGAAATTCATTTAATTAACAAAATAGAAGCAGAAGCGGCAACTGGTCTAAAAAGAAAATATTTTAATCATATTCTTTTTTTAGATTATGAATTTTTTACAAAACATAAGACAGGTTCCTTAATATCAAGATTAACTAGAGGAGGTTCTGCTGTTGAAAGAGTCACAGATTCTTTATTTTTTGGATTTTTGCCTTTAATTATTCAATTTCTTATCGCTTTTTTATCAATGCTATATCTAGGAAAAACTTTTTCTTTTATCTTAATTATTTTTACATTTGCTTTTTTAGGTTATAGCTTTATTCTACAAAAAAAAGTTAATTTTTATCAAGAAGAAGCAAACAAACAAGAAGACATAGAAAAAGGAAATGTTGCAGATTTTTTTACAAACATTGATTCGATAAAATATTATGGAAAAGAAAATTGGATAAAAAACAAGTTTTTTAATTTAACAGAGAACACAAAAAAAGCGCAAATTAAAGCCTGGCACATGTGGCGATATGTTTCTAGCGGTCAAATTCTAATACTTTCTTTATGGTCTTTAACAATAATTTATTTTTCTTTTAGAAAATTTTTGAATGGCCAGATGAGCGTCGGAGATTTAACTTTTGTTTACACAACTTTTTTAATGTTTATTAATCCTTTATTTGATTTTGTTTTCAATGTAAGAAACTTTATGAGAGGATTAGTTGATTTTGAAGAGTTATTTGCTTATGGAAAAATAGAAAGCAAAATAAAAGACAAACCAAATGCAACAAACTTGAAAGTAAAAGAAGGAAAAATTATTTTTGATAAAATCTCTTTTAGCTACGATAAAAAAAGAAGAATTTTCGAAGATCTTTATCTAGAAATTACTGCAGGAAAAAAAGTTGCTCTAGTCGGCCATTCTGGTTCTGGAAAAACAACCTTAGTAAAACTTCTTTATAGAATGTATGATGTTCAAAAAGGAAGAATCTTGATTGACAATCAAGACATAAGAGATGTAAAGCAAGAATCATTAAGGAATGAAATGGCAATTATTCCTCAAGAATGTGTTTTATTCGATGACACTATCTTTAATAATATAAAGTTTTCAAAGCCAAATGCAACAAAAGAAGAAGTCTGGAAAGCAATAAAGTTCGCAAAGCTTGACAATTTTATAAAGAATCTTCCTCAAAAAGAAAATACAATCGTAGGAGAAAGAGGAATAAAGCTTTCCGGCGGAGAAAAACAAAGGGTATCAATAGCGAGGGCGATTTTAGCAGATAAAAAAATTCTTGTTTTAGATGAAGCAACTTCTTCTTTAGATTCTGAAACAGAACACGAAATACAAGAAGAACTTAAGGAGTTAATGAAAGGAAGAACAACAATAATCATTGCCCACAGATTATCTACTATAATGAATGCTGATATAATTGTTGTTTTGAAGAAAGGAAAAATTGTACAGATAGGAAAACACAAAGATTTAATAAAGCAAGAAGGCGAATATTCTAAGTTATGGAAATTACAAAAAGGAGGCTACATTAAATGATAAAAAATGATTTGAATCTTATTGAAAAATGTTTACAAAAAAAAGAACAGAAAAAACTTATTATGGTCGCCCCATCTTTTTTGACAGATTTCTCTTATCCTGAAATAATCTGCCAGATGAGAAATTTAGGCTTTGACAAAGTTGTTGAAATAACCTTCGGAGCCAAAATAATAAATAAAGAATATCACCGTTTGCTCTCGGAAAGAAAGGAAAAACTTTGGATTTCTTCTACCTGTCCAGGAATTGTTGAAAGCATAAAAAGAAGCGAAGATTTAAAGATCTTTGAAGAAAATATAGCCCCTATAGATTCACCGATGAAAGCAATGTCTAAAGTATGCAAAAAATATTATCCGGAACATAAAATTTTCTTTCTCTCTCCTTGTCATATGAAAAAACTAGAAGCAGAAAAAATAAAAGAAATTGATTTTGTCATTGATTATCAACAAATGAAGAATCTTCTAAAAAAATATAGCATCGGTCATTGCCACACAAACAGAAAATTTGACAAGTTTTACAATGATTATACAAAGATTTACCCTCTTTCTGGCGGTCTAACCAAAACAGCTCATTTAAAAGGTATCTTAAAAAAAAGAGAGGTGGTAATAAAAGATGGCTGGGAAAAAGTTAAAAAAATTCTTTTAAAAATAAAGAAAAAACCAAAAAAGTATAGAAAAATAAAATTTTTAGATGTAACTTTTTGTTATGGAGGTTGCATCGGCGGGCCTTGTACAAGCCGAGAAATATCAATATGGAGAAAAAAAAGATTAGTTCAAAAATACAGAAAAAACTCCTTAAAAGAGGCTATTCCTGAGGACAGAAAAGGTCTTCTTGAAAAAGCAGCAGGACTCAAATTCTCTAATTTTTAGTTTATCTTCTCCATCAAAACAATCTCGCTTTTATAAGAAGGCAACTCTTCTATATAATAAAGAGGTATTTTTTCTTTTTTTATTTTTGGCAATTCTTTTTTGCTTAGAATAATTCTTTTCCCAAGCTTATCAAAATAGTAATTCTTTGTCAATTGCCTGATTTTTTTTAAGTTTTCTCTTATTTCGTCTAAAACACAAAAATAAGCCACATTTCCGTTTTTTAGTTTTTTTCCAAAAGGCAGAACATTCCTTCTTAAGAGGCGATTTCTATATTGAAATAAATCTTTAGTTTCTGCCGAACATAAATGAACTTTCAGTTTAATTTTGTTTTTTTTCAGTATTTTTAATAATTTTTTTCCTGTTTCTAACGAGTTTTTTATTGTATAACTATCTCTATTTAAAGAAAAATTCTTTTCAACGATTTTCTGGTTTGTTTCTGAAATTTCAAACTCATTAAGATTAACAAAAGAAATTAAATCTTTAATTTTTAAAATAAAATCAACAATCTCTTCTTCTTTATTTGGAATACAAGGGATTTCTATGCCAACATTTTTTTTGAAAATTTTTGATGCCATTTTTATTTTTTCTATTTCATTTTCAACAATTTTTTTATTTTTAGTTAAAAAAATCGAAGGGTGAAGTCTAATCTCATCAACCAAAAAAGATAACTTTCTTAGTTTTTGTTCATCAAGAAGATTTAGGGGCAAATAAATATGTATATGAAAATTTTTCCCAAAATTCTCTCTAATTTTTTTTATTAAAAACAGTGTTTTTTTAAAGCTAATTAACGGATCTCCGCCAGTAATTCCAACGCCCTTAGAATTGCTTTCTTTTATTTCTTCTATTATTTCGCTTATTTTTTTAGATGGTCTTTCATTTATGAAAATTTGATTGGTCTTTTTTCTAAAATTACTCAGAGAACAATACCAACAATTTCTTGAACATTTACCGCCTATAAAAAGAACAGATTTTTCACCTTTAACACAATATTTACAGCCATCAGCTATTCCATTTAAACAAAAAGAAGAAAATTTTGTTTTTTTCATAATCCAAAAAGATTTTGAGCGTTTTTAAAAATTTTTTCTGCAACTTCTTTTTCATCTATTTTTTTTATTTTAGCAATTTCTTTTATGCTTATTTCCACATTCCAAGGATAATTAATTTCTCCTTTAATGGGGGATAGATAAGGAGCATCTGTTTCTGTGAGCAAATTATCTAGCGGAACAATTTCAGCCATCATCTTAAAATGTTCTAAACGTACTAAAACAGGGGGCACAGTTAAAAACCATCCATTCTCAACACACCTCTTTATAAGAGATTTTTTTCCATTAAAGCAGTGCATCAAAACTCTTTTCACTTGCATTTTTTCCAAGATCTCAATGCATTCTAATTCTGCTTTTCGTGAATGAATTATTACCGGTTTATTTATTTCTTTAGCAAAATTAAGCAACTTTACAAAAACTTCTTCTTGTTCTTTCTTATAATTGGGGGCAATTGCAAAATCCATTCCAATTTCACCAATGGCAACAAATCTTTCATTATTCTCTTTAACAAAATTAATCTCCTCCTCCACGGAAAAAGGCTCTATTTTTCTTAAATCCCCGTCTCTTTCAATTTTAATTTTTTCAGCAATAGAATCTATCGGATAAAAACCAGCACTTGCTTTTACATTCGTATAATTTTTAGAAATTTCAAGAGCTTTTCTGTTTGTTTCAGGATTTACACCAGAAGAAATAACCAAAACATTTTTCTCTGCGCATTTTTTAATTACTTCTTCAATATTTTTGTAGATTCTTTCATCATCTAGATGGCAATGAACATCTATTAGTTTCATAAAGTTTATAAAATTAAGAGCATTAAAAAACTTATGGAAAGAATATTCATACTTATTATTTTATCTTTTTTGTCAATTATATTTGGTTTGATAGGAAAAAAAATAACTAATTTCGAAAAACCGATATTTAGAAAAAAGTATTATTTTCCTCTTTTTACAGGAGTTTTGTCTATTTTATGTATAATCTTCATTTTTATAAATATAAATTTGGCAATTTTGTTTTTTTCTTTTTCTTTGATTGCTTTTGTCTGGCACTTGTAAAATGGTGTTTCATCTTATTGGTCTTGGTTTAGATGTGAACTCTCTTTCTTTGGAAGAGAAAGAAGCCATAAAAGAGTGTGAAAAAATTTATCTAGAAAGTTATACTATTGATTTCCCTTATATGATTTCTGAGCTTGAAAAAACAATTGGAAAAAAAATTATCCCATTAAAAAGGGAAGAAGTAGAAGGAGAATCTTTTCTTGATAGAGCAACTTATGAAAATATTGCTTTACTGGTCTATGGCGACCCTTTTTCAGCTACAACACATTCTCAATTAATATTATCATGCAAAAGAAAAAAAATTCCTTATAAGGTTTATCATAACGCTTCTATAGTTAACTCCATAGGTGAAATAGGACTTTCTGTTTACAAATTTGGGAAGATATGTTCTATACCTAAATGGAGAGAAGGTTTTAAACCAACAAGTTTTGTTGCTTATTTAAAAGAAAACAGAATGATTAAAGCCCATAGTTTAATTTTAGTTGATATTGGAATGAGTTTAAAAGAAGCTATAGAGGAGCTGGAAGAGGCCTCTAAAAAAGAGAATTTTTCCCTCCCAAAAAAAATTATTGTGATATCCTGTTTAGGAACGAAAAAACAAAATATTCTTTTTGATATGCCAAAAAATCTTCTTAAGGAGGATGTTGAAAAACCTTTTTGTTTGGTAGTTCCATCGGAAGAATTGCACTTCTTAGAAGAAGAATTCCTTAAGAAAACTAATTAGGTCTGTAATAAGAATTATTGCTGGCGTGGCTTCTTATGGCTTCCTCTATTTCTCTTTCCAATCTTGATTCTTCTTCTCCTTGCAGGTTTTCCCTTCTAACTTTTACAGCATAATCTTCCCTAGGAAAGCCGCTACTTTCTATCTCCACATTATATATACCTTGAATTCTCCTTCCATCTTGTTTATATTTTCCTTGAGAGTAAGAACCTTCATAATCAAAATCCCTGTCAACAAGTTTAAGAGGATATCTTTCTCCATTTTTATCGTAAAAAACAATAGTTATAGTTCCTCTTTCTCCAACATATGTAAAGCCGCCATAACCTACCTTATCTAACGTTTTTCTTTCTACTTTTCCACAACCTGCCCCAACTAAAACAGCAAGAGATAATGCTCTCATTAAGTTTATAATTTTATTTTTCATATTTCTTTTAAATTTTCATCGTTTATAAACCTTTCGATTTTGTTGCTACTAATTAGATACATAAAAATAGAAAGATTTAAATAGTTCTTTCTGTTTTAATTTTTATGAAAGAAAAAGATTGGAACAAAATAAACTGGAAAAATGCGAGAAGACTTAGAAAAGTTTTATCAAGTCAAAAAATAGGTTATTTAGCAGAGATATATAGTTGTATTTTATTAAGAGAAGAAGTAAATTTAGATTATGGTGATTTAATTCGTCAAGCTGAAGAACATCTACCAAAAAATTTTAATAATGTTTACTACTGGGTAAGGCTCGCATATGAAATGTCCCAAGGAGAATATGGCGGTATTGATAAATCTACTGAAATACAGCATAGAACCCTCTCCGAAAGAATGCAAGTAGAACAATTTTTGAGAGTTTATGGTGGCGATATAGATTCTTGGGGCGGATTAGAAGAAGTTTTAAAATTTGCGAATGGGGATTAGCTTTTTACAAAGGCTTTTAAATCTTTATTTTATAAAAAAATAAGAATGAAACACAAATTTTCTATAACGTTAATAATTTTAGGAATGTTCTTAATCACTCAAACATTTGGACTTTTTCTTATTTCTAGAGGGGATCTTCCAGAATTTATTCGAGGCGAAGGGGAACAAAAAAATATAACAGGTTTTTTTAATATTCTTATAGCTTTTATAATTTCTTTAACTTTTTTCTTTTTTTTAATTCAATACAAGTGGAAATTTTTTATTAAGATTTGGTTTGGGTTGATAATCTTTATATCTTTAACGGTCACTTTTTATGCATTTCTTATTATTTTTTTTAAGGAAAGTGATATCGTTCTTTTTTATTCTCTTCTTTTATCTATAATTTTTACATTTCTAAAGATATTAAGACCTTCCGTAGTTATTCATAATATTACAGAAATCTTTATTTATAGCGGGGTTTCTTTGATATTTGTTCATTATTTGACCCCTTTTTATGCTGTTCTTTTTTTGATTTTAATTTCATTTTATGATATGTGGGCTGTTTGGCATACTGGCATAATGCAAAAAATGGCCAAGTTTCAGATGGAAGAAGTTAAAATTTTTAATGGTTTTTTAATTCCCTATTTGACAAAAGAAATAAGAAATAAAATAAAACAATCAAAAAAAAGAGGTCATAAAAAAATCAAGATTAAGGTACCGCTTGCTATTTTAGGTGGCGGAGATATTGCCTTTACTTTAATTCCTGCAGGAGTTTTTCTTTTATCATATGGAGTTTTGCCTGCCGTTTTTGTTGTTCTTGGAGGATTTTTAGGTCTTTGCTTTATAATGTTCTTCTCAGAAAAGAAGAAGGCATATCCGGCGATGCCTTTTATAACTTCTGGCATTTTTCTAATGTTATTTGTTTATTTCTTTATTTTAAGACTATTTTTGTAACTACTATCTAAAAACTACAAAACGAAAGATTTATAAATATAATTTTTTTATAATTTAGTAACTTAAAAATGGTAATAAACAACGAATTAGTAAAAAAGGTTAAGGATTATTTTGATTTGAATATTTATGAAACCAAGGTATGGCTTGCTTTATTGTCAAAAGGAATTCTTTCTGCAGGAGAAATTGCAGAATTTTCTAATGTTCCACGTTCAAGAACTTATGATGTTTTAGAAAGTCTAGAAAAAAAGGGTTTTGTTTTGCAAAAAATAGGAAAACCTGTTAAATATTTAGCCGTTAAACCTTCAATAGTTATAGAAAAATTAAAAAATAATCTAATAAAAAACGCTCAAGAAAGAGTTGAAATCTTAGAAAGAATGAAAAATAGCCAAGAGTACGAGGAAATAAACAACTTGCATAAAGAAGGATTTGATCCTCTAAAAACAGATTCAATTTCTAGTGCAATAAAAGGAAGATCAAATGTTTATAGTCAAATGAGGGACTTGTTGGAAAGCGCAGAAAATAAGGTTTATTTTGTAAGTTCAGCTTTTGAATTAAACACAAAACTAAAAATGTTTCAGGAGATTTTTTCAAAACTAAAGAAGAGAGGTGTAGACATAAAAGTAATAATTCCAGAGGAAGATGAAGCAAAAAAAATTTCTAAAAAACTAGGTATTGAGATAAAACCTAGGAGAATAAACGGAAGATTTTTAGTAGTTGATAATGAAGAAATATTATTCATGGTTAAACCAATAAATGAAAAAGACGACGATAGAGAAAATGCCTTCTGGATAAATTCTTTTTATTTTGCTAACTCTCTTGCTTATTTGTTTGAGGTTGCTTGGAGAGATTAAAATGAATAGAGAAAAAGACCCTTTAAGAAAATTAAAGGATATTTCACAAACGGAAAGAATACCTTATGAAGCGGATTTAAAAGAAAAATTAATAAGACAAATTTCAAATAAACTAAATACTAGGGAAAGTATATTAAAAAAAATTGCACCAAATTTTGGTATTGAATCGCCAAGTCCATATTTTCAAGGACAAAGAGATGCAGAAGTAATATTTGAGCTACCAATAGAGTGCAGAGGGATGGTTTTTAGTCCTGAAAGATATTCTTCTCTTTTAGAGCAATCTTTGTATTATAAAGGATTTCTCAGCAATGTTTGTTTTTCAGAAAAAAACAAAGGCGATTTTGATAGGGTCCATCTTCTGTTAGCATTAAGAAAAAAATATGGGGAAGAAGTTATTTTGCCTTTTGAAGCAGGACTAAGAGATGCCTCTTATTCGAGCGGTTTCTTCCCAGAAAGATTTAGTTTGTTAAAAGATAAAATAGCCTACATTTGCGGTTATGTTAAAAGAATTCTCTTAAAATCTTAAACGATATTCAATAGCAGCATAATTTTTTATCCAGTGATTTTCATCTTAACCATCCATCTCCATTTTTTAGGAGCGATGTCACCGGCTTTTCTTATATAAATTAATTTTAATTTTTTGTTTTTTATTTCGTTTAAAACTTTTTCTTCTGTACCAAAACCATGGTAATAAATTAAAGTACCTTTTTTTCCGTATTTTAAGGCAGCATCAAGAAAGGTTTCTTTTAAGTTTGGCCTTGGCATTAAGATAACATCAAATTTTTCTTTTGTTTTTATTTTTCTTGAATCTCCTTGAACAACTTCAACATAATCCTGAACTTTATTTAAAAGAACATTTCTTTTTCCGTACTCGCAAGCTTTTCTGTTTAATTCTGAAGACAGAATTTTTGCCCTTATGTTTTTATTCTTAAGAAATTTTGCTAAAACAATCGCATAAGGCGATACTCCTGCAAACATAACCAAAATTTTTGCATTTGGCTTTATTTCTTTTAAAATTTCTTCTGCTGTAACTTGTCTTTCATGAGCTAATCTAGGAGAAAAGTATGTTTCATCAACATTTAGATAGAATTGACAATAATTTTCTTTATGAATTGTTTCTTTTTTATTAATTCCTGCTAAAAATCTTGTTTTGAATTTTCTTAAACGACCTTTTATGTCTGTTGTTTTTTCAAGAACAGTTTTAATTTCTTTATGTTTTTTTAAAAAAAGCCATGCGTAAATTTTTTTATAAATAAAAGGGTGAAATCCGTGAAACTTTATTATTGCTATGTCTCCTACAATATCTATTGATTTAGGCATGAAAAAATAAATAAAAAGATATTTTTAAACTTGGCGAATTAGTCTGTTTTCATAATATAATCTTTGAGATTAAAAAGTTATTTATATTTTTAATTTCTAACTTATTTTCCAACCATTTTCAGCATTTTTATCCGGAACAATTAAAATTACTTTGCTATGATCTTCGTTAGTAGCTGCTAGAAGCATACCCTGGCTTTCAATTCCTTTTAGTTTTCGGGGCATTAAATTTTCAAAATAAATGATTTTTTTATTAATTAATTCTTCTTTAGAATAATGATGCTTTATTCCAGCACAAATTATTCTCTCACCATAATTTCCAACATCCAATGTTAATTTATACAATTTATCTGCACCGGGAATATCTTCTACTTTCTTAATTTCAGCAACAACTAAATTTATTTTTTCCCAGGATGAAAAATCAACTTTATCCATTTTTTATTTCTTTATTTTGTTTTGCTAGTTCATAAAACATCAAACTTTGAATTATTAAAACAGCCATATAGACAGGAATTATAAACAAAAAACCTATTATTGTTATAGGTAACCAAACATAAATTATATTGGTAATAGAAAAAAACTTGCAGTATTTTACCTCTTCCAACTGAAATATCTTAACTGATAGAATCGTACTCAAAATTGCAAAGACTAAATAAGAAAAAACCAAATATAAAAAGATAGGAACAAAATAAGAAATAATCACAATCGCTTCTTCTTCTGTTAAATCGCTATGTATGCCAGAAGAAATTCTTTCGATAACCCCTAAAGCAACTTTATTCTGGCTTAACTTTTGAACAGTAGTTAGTGAAATAAGGAAAAATAAAAACAAAAACAAAATGGAGAAAACAGCTAAAATTATAGAAGTGTTCTTTATTAATTTTGAATTATGCTTCTTTCCAAGATAAAAAAAAGAAGCCAGAGTTACCAAATAACACAAATAAAAAAGAATTATTAAAGAAGATAAAACTTTTGGCATAGTTTTGAATAAAGAAAAAATAAGATAAAATAAAAAAAGAGCTAAAATAACTAACGAAGCAACAAAACCGAGCAAAAACGGTTTTTTAATATAATTTTTTTCTTCCTTTTCTATTTTAACCCCTTTTTTCTTTTTCATAAGACTAAAACCGAAAAAGTTATTTAAATATCTTTCGTTTAGAAAAAAATAAAAAGACAAAAGATAAAAATGTTTTATCGCGCCGATAGTTTATCGGTAGAATGTGAGCTTCCCAAGCTCATGGGCCGGGTTCAATTCCCGGTCGGCGCATCAGAAAACAATATATTTTTCTTTTTCTTTTTGTTCTCTATCTAGGACGGAATCTTTTTTGTTTATTTTTGGTCTGTTGCTCTCCTTGTCCTTTCTTATTGTTATGTTTAAGTTTTTTAGCATTTCAGAAATTCCCTCAATAAAACCTCTTGGAGATTCAACTTTGCCTTTCTTACCACTTTCTCCATGAAAGTTTAAAATAGAGTCAGCAACATAAGAAATCAACAGAAGATCATGGTCAATAACAAAAGCAGTTTTTCCTTTTTCTACTATATAATCGTTTATGACTTTTGCTAAATTAACTCTTTCTTCAACATCTAAAAATGCAGAGGGTTCGTCTAAAAAATAAATATCTGCTTCTTTTGCCAAGCATCTAGCTATAGAAAATCTTTGTAATTCCCCCCCGGATAAATCTTTTATTCTTCTATGGAATATAGACTCCAAATTAAATAAAGAGCAAATTTCTTTTGTTATTTTTTCTTTTGATATAACTTGAAAAATCTCTTCCTCGCTGTTTGAAAAGAGATGCTGTGGTTTATAAGAAATTTTTAAATTTAAGTTTATTTTATTCGCTGAATTTATTTCCTCTAGCCCAGCCAGGCATTTTAAAAAAGTAGTTTTTCCTATTCCGTTTTTTCCTAGAACCCCATAAACATGGCTGCTTCTTATTTCACCTCCACAAGCTTCAAGCTCAAAATTTCCAAAACTTTTTTTAAAAGAAGGCCATTCAGCAATTTTTTGCCCATAAGAAAAAGAGTTTTTATTGAAATTGAAGTTTATTTTTTTATCTCTTATGAGAATATTTTCTTCTTTTAAAAAGCCATCAAGATACGAGTTTATTCCATAGGATGTGCTTTTTATTCCAGAAACCATCCCATATGCTCCTTGGACACCGAAGAATATATTGACATAATCCGTTAAATAGTCTAAAAGAAGCAAGTCATGCTCTATTATTATTGTGGTTTTACCATTTGATTTTTCTCTAATAAAATCAGACATTTTTAATCTTTCTTCTATATCCAAATAAGCTAATGGTTCGTCTAAGAAATAATTGTCTGCTTCTTTTAAAAAAGTCATCAAAATTGCAACTTTCTGTAGCTCGCCACCAGATATTTTGTTTAACTTCTTTTCAAGAATATTTTCTAAACTTATTTCTTTTGAAATTTTATCTACTTTTTCCTTAGGAGCTCTTTGTAAAAGTAAATCTCTCACTTTCAAATCAACTGAAAGAAAAGCAAGATTTTGTGGCTTATATGAGATTGTCTTTTTTTCTAGTCCTTGAAAGTGTTTAATTAGCTCACTTCCCTTGATAAATTCCTTTAAGTCATTTTCTTCAGCTTTTTCTTTTCCAAAATTAGGTTTTTCTTGTCCACATAAAATTTTAATAGCACTGGTCTTTCCTATTCCGTTTCTTCCAAGAATGCCGAGTATAGAGTTCTCTTTAGGCATCGGAAGATTGAAAAGAGCAAATCCATTTTTTCCATATCTATGAATCGGCTCTTTGTCTTCGGGAAAAGGAAGATTAACAATTTGTATGGCCCGTAGAGGACACTTTTTAGTACAAATTCCACAGCCAACACAAAGATTTTCCTCTATTTTGGCTTTGTTTTCAATCGTAACACATTGAAGTTCTTTTTTATTAACAGGACAACATTTTGCACATTCGTGAGAACAAACAGAAGGTTTACATTTTTCTCTATCTATGATTGCTAACTTTTTCATAAAAAATGCTCACTCTTTTCTTATTTCTTTAACTTCACAATCCTTGTTCGTCAGGCTGCAACTAATAACCTTTGTACCGCATTCAGGACAAAACTTTTCATTATTGAGCAATTTTGTACCACAGTTTTTGCACGTGGGTATTGGTTTTGTTTTGTCTATAATCGTTTTATAACCAGGCTTACCGGAAACAACCTTACTAAATATGTCCAATATTGCCTCGTCATTTTGATATCTTCTAAGATCCAAACCATCCATAGTTAATTTATAAAAGAGAGTTTTTTAAATTTAACTGAATTTCACAATATTTAAAAGTAGAAAAATTTTTACTTTGTTGCGAGGGGATGCCGGAGTGGTCAAACGGGACAGGCTTAGGACCTGTTGGCTTTTGCCTGCGGGGGTTCGAATCCTCCTCCCCTCATTTTTTTGATAATTTAAATTCTTCTAAAAAACAATAGTATTTTTAAATAGCGTTTTCTTAAAAAAACAAAAGGTGAAAGGAGGTAAAAAAAGATGGTATTAGATTTTGCAAAAGAAGCAATACAAAACGCCGAGAAATACAGCATTAACTTCGACGAGCTTAAAGCAGGGAAAGCAAACATCAAGGTTTTTGGAATGGGCGGTTGCGGCTCCAACATGGTAACTTGGCTTTTCAACAAAGGAATCAATGGAGCAACAACTTATGCAATAAATACTGATGCATTGCACCTATCTATTTCAAAAGCCGACGAGAAGATTCTCATTGGGAAAGAATTAACAAGAGGACTTGGTTGCGGCGGTTATCCTGCTAAGGGAAGAGAGGCAGCAAAGGAAGCCATCAGCGAGCTAAAGAGGGCTGTATCGGGTTCGGATATGGTTTTCGTTTTAGCCGGCATGGGTGGCGGAACTGGAACTGGCTCTATCCCTGTTCTTGCACAATTAGCAAAAGAAGCAGGAGCTGTTGTAATTGCTGTTGTAACAATGCCTTTTGAGGCAGAAAAAGCTAGAATTGACAAGGCAGAATTTGGTTTGCAAGAATTAAGAGAAGTTGCAGACACTGTTATTGTTTTGGACAACAACAGACTTGTTGATGTTGCAGGACAACTACCAATGGAGCAGGCATTTGCAGTAGCAAACGAGCTTGTTTCCACGATGATAAAGGGTATTGTCGAGACAATAACATTGCCTTCTTTAATCAATCTTGACTATGCAGATGTCGCTGCTATTATGAAAAACGGCGATGTTGCAGTTATAGGAATTGGAGAAGACAATTCTAGTTCCAGAGTTGATACAGCAGTACAACAAGCATTAACACACCCTCTTTTGGATGTAGATTACAGAGGAGCAACCGGAGCATTAATCCACATAACTTGCGGCCCAGATATGAAATTAGAAGAATTTGACAACATCGGGAGATTAGTAACAGAAAATCTTTCTCCTGAAGCCCAAGTTATTATTGGGGCAAGAATAAACAAGGAATTTCAAGGAAGAATAAGAGTCATTACAATTATGACTGGAGTAAAATCACCTTATATCCTTGGCAAATCCGAATATGAAGAAAGAACTTCTTCAAAGAAGACAATGAATGATTTCGGTTTAGAAGATTTAAGTTAAACTTAATAATGCCGGCTTTGCCGGCTTTTTCTTTTTTTTTTGTTGTTTTTAGTTTTTTGGGCGATAAATTAATGCACACTTACAAATTAAAATGTCTATAAAAAAATACATTCAAAAATTATTTATCATTTAGTTCCTCAGTATACATATGAAAGAGGTATAAACAGACTAGAGAGATGTAATTGAAAAGAATTTTAAAATTCTAATTTTATTCATTCAACTCAAATTTAAATGAACTAAAGAATAGCTAATTTGATTTTAAAAAATCAGTAAGAGATAGAAAAAGGAAGATTTTCTTTTTAATTATCTTAAAAGTTTCACTTCGCTGAAAAAATCAACAACGCCTCAATAAAAGCTGCAATCAACAGCAAAGGAATTAAAATAGACACAAAAATCCTCAGTGCTTGCTCTAACGATTCAATTGTTTTCTTAAAAGAAAATTCTCTTAAAACGACCAAGCCTAAATTCATTCCTAAAACACACGAGATAAAAAAAGCTGGCAATTCAAAAATTCCGTGAGGTAATAATCTCCAAATTTCAAAAAGAGACTTTTCTTTTGCTACCAGATTAACTACAAAACCAATTAAATAACCATTAAAAAACAAAATCAATAAAGGTATAACCGAAAAAAACAAACCTAAAACTATTGCAAATAAAGAACTTCTAGCATTATTGAAAAAAAGCAGGAGAAAACTTTCAAAAAAATTTTTTCCTTCAAACATCTTTAGGAGTTCTTTTATTGTTTTTAAAATTGTACCTTCAAATAAAGGAAAAAAATAACCTAAAAAAGTCGAAGCAAAAAACAAAAATATCGAAAAATAAAATATTCTCTTTTTTGACCTTAAGAAAGATAAATTTTCTTTTAATTCTTTCATGAGAAAATTCTTCTAATCATTCTCGTTTTATTTGGATATTTTGATCTTAAATAAAGGCCATAAAATAAACCAAAAATAAAACCTCCTAGATGTGCGGAATTTCCTATTGGTAAGCCACCAACAATAGATAAAACCCAGAAAAGAAAGAGCAAAAAAACTATTCCTATCCACAACGGCATCGGTATTATGAAAAAAACTAACACCTTCATACGAGGAATCAAAATTGTCAATAAACCAGCCAAGGCAAAAATTGCTCCAGATGCTCCAACTGCGTAAGTAGAAGGGCTTCCGAAAATTGCTTCGCCAATTTTATTATTGCCAAAAAATCCTGCTAATAAAACAAAAAACAAAGCAGCGAAAATACCACTAATAATGTAAAACCAAAAGTATCTTTTTTTTCCGATTATTTTTTCTACTAAAATACCTATCGATGCTAAAGAGAACATATTAACAAATAAGTGTGTAACTCCGCCATGCATCCAAAAATGACTAAAAAAAGTCCAAATCTTCCTTCCAGCGAGTATATTTTCTGCTTTTATGGCGATATTGTCTATCATAAAATTATAACCAAAAAACAGCACGAGAATATAAAACAAGAGAAAAAAAACTACGTTTGTGATGATTATTTTAGCAGTTAAAGAAATAGAAAAAAGAGGTTCTCTTTCTACTCTAAGAACTCTTGGATAAAGAGGTTTTCTAACACCAGAATATCCATTATTAAATTTTTCTTCAAACCAAGTCATTTTTTCTTTTTTGATTTTTTAGTTTTTCCCTTTTTCACTTTTTTATCTTTTGACTCTTTTCTTTTCGTTTTCTCTTTTGCAACTGTTTGTTTTTCCTTGAAGAGATAAATTTCTTTTCTTATTTCTTCAAGTTGTTTTTCTTTCCTAGAAATATTTTTTTGTATTTCTAAAATAAAAGGATCTTTATCAACAATTACGTAGGTGTTAGCACATTCAGGGCATACAAACTCTTGTTCAAGAGCGCTCTCCTCATTAACTTCTGTTTTGCAGATTTCACATTTATAAAATCTCTCATTTTTCCTTTTTTCTAAATCTTTCTTCAGATTTTCTATCTCTTTAATTATTTCTTCTTCAATTTTTAATAAGGATCTTTCTTCATTTAATGACCAAAAATAAATAAACCATCCTCTTCTTTTATCTTTTTTTCTAGTAAAATAAACTATTCCTTCCGAAGAAAGTTTATACAAAAAATTTCTAATCTCATTTATTGGCATTCCTGTTCTTTTCGACAGCAAAATCTCGCTAATGTCTTTTTTTTTCAATAGAACTTCTAATATTGGAAGAGCACCTTTTCCAGCAATTCTCTCAAAAAGATTCTTAAGAAATGACTCCTTCATAAATCCTTATAAAAAATTTAACTTTTAAAACTTACTATTTATCTTTTTTACCATTATCAAATTAAAACAAACTATTAAAAACTATTTTTTTAATTATTTTTTATGGGTTTTTTCAAAAAAAAAGAGGAAGTTCCAAATATAGAGCCTTTTCAAAAAGAAGAAGAGATAATACCAAAACTTCCTTCTCTACCAAAATCTTCCAGCGAGGAAATAAGCCAGACTCTAATAAAATCAAATCTTAATCTTGAAACAGAACCGCCTTCGTTAGAAGATAAATATGAAAGATTTAAGCCGAATAAAGAAGAGTCATTCCCGGGGCTAGAAGCGATTCCTTCTCTGAAAGAGAATAGGCCCATCGGTGTTATTCAAGCTGTAGAAAAGAATATCTTCCCTATAAATGAATCTAAACCAAACCCTATAATAACAGGTCCAGATTCTGTTTTTGTTAAAATAGAAAAATTTAGACAGGCAAAAAAGGAGGCGATGGAAATAAAAAAAGAGTTAGATGAAATAACAACAATTATAGGAAGAATAAACGAGGTTGAAAAAAAAGAAGAAGATGAGATGAAAGATATAAGTTTAAGTTTGGATGCTGTTAAAAAAAGATTTAATCAGATAGAATCTCTCTTATTTGACAAAATTTAAGATGGCTAACGGCAAGGTTTTTATTAGAATTGAGAGGCAGGACTACATAGACTTAAAAAAAGAAGTGCTCGGAATTTTGATGGATGTTTTGACAATAAAGAAAAAAGTTAATAACCTTTTTCTTATTCGAAGGAAAAAAAGAGAATTAAAGAAAATTTTAAGAGAAAAATTTGAAAAAGTAGACTACTCTATGAACACAATTATTTCTTCTATGCCCAGAGAAGCTCTAAAGAAGAATTTTGGCATTTCAGAAAAAAAGAAAAAACAACTGAGAAAAAAAGAAAGTACCGAACCAATAGAAAAACCTGTTAATAAAGATAATATAGAGGAAGAATTGTTTTTGATAAAGAAAAAAATAGAAGAACTCTCTTCACGATAGTTTTTTAAATGAAAATTTTTTGTTTTTTTTTATGGAAAAAGAAATAATCGTTGTTAGTGCGGCTTCCGAAATTCTCAAGTTAAAAAAAGATTTCCCAGAGGAGCTTGATGACGATTTAATAAGAAAATATTTAGAGAGAAGTTCTTTTAAAAATGAGAAAGAAAAGCTCAATGCTATAAAAGCAGCAAATTATACTTTGAAAATAAAATCAAAAGAAGCACTTACAGATAAAAAGATAATTCAGAAAGTTTTAGAAACTCTTAAGTGATCTTTTATTTTTTTTATGAGTGTAATTGAAAATTGTTCTGCATTGTTAAAAAAAGATCTAGGAATATTAAATAAGGGAATTAAAAGATTTTGCTTTCTATAAGAAAAAAATCCTTTTTCTTCTTTGACTTTCGGTAAAAAAATAAAATATGTTAGTAATCTTCCAATAAAAGATACAATAAAAACAACTAATATAGGGTTTAATAAAAGAATACCTCTTGAAGCGATATAACCTCCAATAATTGAACCAATAAAAACAACAAAGCCATTTATTACATTTAAATAACTAGAACAATAGACAATTTTTTCCCTATTAACCATCCTAAAAACAAAATTTGAAGAGGCTAAATTAAAACCG
>JAVZZP010000001.1:0-73411 GCA_038885615.1 Candidatus Pacearchaeota archaeon | reverse complement strand
CCGGAGATCGCCTCAGTAGTTAAAATCATAGAAACAAATACTATTTTATTTTGAACAAAATTCGTAAGAAGATAAATTAGTGGTATTAGGGATATTCCAAGAAGAGTCATCTTAAATATCGCAACATCTCCTTTTTTATCAGACACTCTGCCCCAAAAAGACATTGACAAGATAGAACTTATTGTCATTGTAAAAAGAGTTATTGAATATAAAGTATAGCTAATGCCTTTCATTTTTAATAAGTATACTACAAAGAAAGGGCTTGCAATAGCGACGAAAAAATTTACTGAGGCCAAAAAAATAACAAATTTTCCAAAATTATTATAAGGCACATTTGCCAGAAACTGGCTAAAAGAAAAATAACTATCATTTTTTTCTGTGTATTTTGGTTCATATTTTTTAGTGAATAAATAAGCTGAAAAAGCTCTAGCTAAAAAAGCCAATGAAAAAAGTAAAAAAAATCCAACTAAAACATTATTTTTTTCTTTAAAAAAATCTAAAATTATCCCGCCTATTAAAGAAGATAAAACCACTAAAATTAATATAATCTTGTTTCTTTTTGAGAAATATCTTCCAAGCTCTTTTTCTTCAACTATGTCTTTCATCCATGAAGACCAAATCGGCCCAGAAATAGCACCGAAAACTATAAGCAGCGTATAAAAAAATATCAAAACTAAGAGCGCTTCTTCTGATTTCTTTTCGTTATATAAAAAAATTAGGCCAGGTAAGATTAAAAAAAGCCAGAATATGGCCTGTAAAAAAACAAGAATTGAAACGGCTTTTTTCCTAGTTGTTTTCTTCAATATTTTATAGCTTAAAAATTGAGAGAGATTTCCTAAAAAAGAAGGTATTGCGGTTAGATAAGATATTGCTGAATTCTGCGCCCCTAGTGAAAGAGCGTATGGCGAAACATTCCTTAAACCAAAACCTTCAGAGAAAGAATACGCGCTTCCTTCATAAATACTTATTTTTTTAGCTTTTTCCTTAAGTTCTTTTTCAGAATCCATTTTAATAAGAAGAATAATTTCCTACGCCAACTTTTCTTTCAAGAAGTTCAATTCTTTGTTCGAGTTTATAAATTTTGTTATCAAGTTCTTCGATTTTTCTGTCTACTTCTCTTTTTTTGTAAAAATCGTCGTTATTTTGAGTGGTTGGGTTTTCTGCAAATAAAAAAGGGTCACTAAAAGAAGATGCACTGCTAGTGCTATTTTGTGATAAATCAACAAAACCTTGTTTGTCTGTTTTTATTTCTTTTTCTTTTTTTGGAGGCCTTATAATACCTCTTCGCTGTAGTTCTGTTAAGTCGATTATTTTTTTTCTTTTTTTAAATAACATAAAAATTCAAGGTAAAAAAGCTATTTAAATCTTTTTAGCTAGCAAATTTTTAGAAAAGCCCTAAGTTCCTCGCTTTTTATTATTAAATCGGCACTTCTTATAACGCCTTTTTTTTGGCAATCCCCGTTTGAGAAACTCTTAACAATGGTGCCACTTTTTTCATCAATTATTTCAAGAGAATATACCTCAAAGTTTGTTTCTAAAGCTAATATGTCCTTCATAATTTTTGGGATGTATTCCTCAGCGTATTCTCGAGAGTTTTTTTCATTGCCCTTGCACTTTTTAGGGATTTCTCCATAAGCATTAATAAGAACTTCTCTTAGGTTAGCCGGTTTTCCTTCTTCCAAAAAACAATCTGTTGTGATTTTCACCATGCTCAATAGGAGAACTTCAACTTCTTTGTTTTGCAAATTGTCTTTTTTATTAGCAAAATACATAATAACAAAAATAAAAACTGCAACCATCACTAAAACAACAATAATTACAAAACCCGCGATTTCCTGTTGGCCTCTTTTTTCCATCAAAAAAAAAGGATATTTGCGTTTATAAGTTTAATTAAAATTTTCTATTTCAACTCCTCGCTTAAACAGGCCCCGTGAGTTGCTTTGTTGAGTTTGTCATAAAAATCAAGCAAAAGTCCTGCAGGTACAGCAACCTTTACGACAAGATCACCATTAGAGAGCCATTCTTCATCTTGTTTGAATTCACTAATAACACCATAGGCCTTTCCAACATGAATCGCAGGAATTGTCAATTTGACCTTTCTTATCTCAATTTTTATAGGCAAAACTTTTTGTAAACTCTCAATTATCTCGCCAATTTGACTTTCAATTGGTTTGTTTTTTACAGAAACTTTTGCTTCCTTCAATGCTTTCATTATTCTATCCGGGGTATAAGGAATCCCTTGCGGAGAAACAGCGTTTTTGCTTAAAAAATCAACAATCTGTTTGTATTTTTGTTCTGTTTCTTGCTTTAAATATTCAGAGGGCAAAACAACCTCACCATTTGTAATTATCTTCTTGCAAATCTCATAAAAATCAGAAGTTCCAAATTCTATCTCTAGAATGTCTTTTGCTGCGTGCTCTCCTTTTTTTAAATCATAAAAAATATCGCTTGTTAAAACAGCTTTAGCAATATCCCCTTCTCCTTTCCTTACTTTAAGGGCTTCTTCTAATTCAACCAAAATCTCAAAATTGTTTTTCCCTCTTCTTATTCTTGCTGTTGTTTGAGCCATAATAAAAATAATTTAGCATTCTTTTTAAGCTTATTGTTCATTGCCTCAGAAAGATTTAAAAAGCTATTCTTATTTATAAGAAAATGGAGTTAAAAAAAGGAGTGATATTTTCTTTTGTTTTGATTTTTTTATTGAGTAACTTTTTTAGTTTTGTTTCTTCTTATGATTCTGGTTGGCAGAATTGGAGAACAAATAATAATCACATTGTTTGTGGTGGCAAACGTTCTTCTTGTTCTAATTCTCTTCTTGGTGTCGATTGGTTTCAAACAATTCCTGATCATAGTTATGGGATAATCTGCGGAGAATATTTAGGGCCTTTTGGTTGTCTTCATTGGGGTGGAGCATCGATAGGAAGAAATTTTCCTTTATCAAATGGAGTTTATTATCTTTTAATAAAAAATTATTTTGACAATAATGGACCTGAAGACGGAGAAACTTTTCAAGCTGGAATTTCTGATAGCTTCGGTTCAAACGGAAGGAACGGGGCAGATTTAGGTGGGGGATATAAAGTATGTGTTTTTTCACGATCTTTTTTTGGAGGTAAAAATTCAAAAGTTTGGATTAAAGGTACTGGAAATTCATTTGATTCTGTTCAGTTTAGAATAACTTCTTGTATTCCAAATGAAGCAGGGCTAGTTTATTGTGAAAATGGCCAACCAGCAGTTAGCAACTGCCAACCTTACTGTATCCCTTTTTTAGTTAATACTTCTTGGTCTGATTGGCAGAAAATATCTTGTGTTGGGAATCAAACACAAGAAAGAAGGGAAAGAGTAGAATATGATAAAAATAATTGTGGCACATTTCAAAATAAGACATATTATGAATATAGGTTAGTTGGTCCTAGTTATGTCAATACCTCTTGGAGTTCTTGGGAAGATATTGGCTGCTCTGGAGCAAATCTTTTACAAGTTAGAAATCTAACTCAATATGATTTATTTAATTGTGCACCCTCTCAAATATTTTATGAATATCGAACAATTAAAGCCAATATTGTGTTTAGTCTTTGGAGTGACTGGCAAAGTCTTCAATGCATAAATTCAACCCATAGAAATCAATCAAAATATAGAATAGAATATGACTCAAATAATTTGGGATGTTTCCAAAATAAAACCCATTACGAATACAGGATAATAGAAGATTTTTCTTGTGGCGGACAGATAAATATTCCAATAATAAATATTTTTCAGCCAATAAATAATTCTATAATAAACAGCAATATTGTTCTTTTTAATGGAAGCTCAAACCAAGTAGTTAATTGGACATTGTACTTAAATGGAACCATTGTTTATTTATTAAATAACTCAAGAAATGTATTAGGCAACTTAAGTCTATCTAATAACTATTATAATCTAACTTTTTGTGGAATAAATATCAATGGAAGTTCTTGTAGTTCTGTTTTTTTCTTTGTTAATGCTTCTTCCGATCAAAATATGGGGGAGCTATACTTAAGGATAATAAGCCCCGAGAATAAAACATATAGCAATTCTCTAATTTTAGTAAATTTATCTTCAAATGGAAATTCTTTTTGGTATAATTGGAACGGAACTAATGTTAGTTATTTTGGGCCTATTTTTGTCAATTTTTCATCCGGTCAAATAGTCCTTCATGCTTGGGCAACTAATGGAACAAATCTAGTTTATAAAAATGTAAGTTTTTTTGTTGAAGAGCCAGAAAGCAAAAAAGATGAGAATAAAAAAACAGCTTCTTCTAGATCATCTAAAAGAAGAATGGAAAATATAGAGGATTTTGAGAATGGAACAAATAAAATTTCATACACAATAGAAAAATTCGATGATAAAATATTTTTAGGACAGAAAGAAGAAAAAATGGCTTTTTCTTATAATAACATTAATTTGATACTTTTTATTGCAATAATTCTTTTGATTTTATTAATAGTTTTAGTTATTTTGTTAAGATGGTAACTACTAAAGAATATTTAGAAAGAATAGTTGAAAGAATTCTAAATAAAAAAGTTGAAGAAATAAAAATAAGCTAAAAAACTCTTTTAGTTTAATTAAGAAAGACAATTTAGCGATATTAAACTCTTTGAATTTTATTAGAGAAAAATTAAAGAACGAAGGTTTTTCAGAACAATTAATTAATCTTCAAAAATCATTAGACAGGGAATTAAGAAAATTTGAGGAAAAAATAAAAATATCTCAAGATAGAATTTTTTATTTTGAAAAAAAGCTGAATAAAGCTAGAATAAAAGAAGATCTTGAAAAAACTCTTTTTAGTTTATTTAACAAAAAAATAGACCTTAACTTCTCAAAACAAAAAAATTATTTTGTTAGGTCACTAAACAACCTTTATTCTGATTTGCAAATAGCTAAGAAATCTTTTAGAGGGGAATTTTTTGAAATAGAGAATAAAATAAACTCTTTTCATGAAAATTTTAGAAGAAAAATTGAAGAAATTGAGCAAGAAAGGAAAAAAGAACTTCTTTCTCTGAGAAAACAAATTACATATCTTAAGGGATAAAAAAACAAATAAAGAAAAAAAGAATTTTATTTTAAGATTTATTGATAATATTTCAGACAACTAATTTTTGTGAGAAAGTTTAAAAACCCTTTTTTTGTTATTTTTATATGGCAGATAACATTTTTCTACCTTCTTATGGGGGATTAACAAGATACAGGGAAGAGTATGATTCAAAAATTCAATTAAGTCCTGGCTTAGTAGTTGGATTCATAGTTTTTCTTGTTGTTTTTTATCTTATACTAAACTTTCTAAAATAAAATGTTTGGCAATTTCAACCCAAAACAAGTTGAAGGTTTAATGAAAAAAATGGGCATTGCCCAAGAAGAGATAGATGCCAGCAGAGTTATTATAGAGTGTCAGGATAAAAGTATTGTTATAAACAATCCTTCCGTAGTTAAAATAAAAATGTCTGGGAATGTAAGTTTTCAGATTTCTGGAGATATAAGTGAAGAAGAGGGAAAAGCTTTTTCTGAAGAAGACATAAAAATTGTTATGGAAAAGACAGGCAAGCCAAGAGAAAAAGTTATCAATGCCTTGGAAAAAACAAAAGGAGACATTGCTGAAGCAATTTTGGAGTTAAGTTAATCTCTTTTTAATATTTTACAACCTAAGAAAGTTGAAACTATTGAAAGTATAACTTATTAACCTTGAACCAATAGAAGTACTAACACCAAATAAATCTATAATTTTTAATTTTTTATCTTACATTTTTAAAAAATTTTCAATTTAATAAAATTTAAAAATATTTTTATATTAAAGAAAATAGCTCCCTTAGTCTAGAGGCCAAGGACACCACCCTCTCAAGCAGTGAGGGCAGAGTCGATGAGACAAAAGCTTTCATCCGAAAAGGAAGCTGCTTCTCTGGAAGAAAATTTTCTTCTCGAGGTGATGCAGAGAACGGTGGTAACCCGGGTTCGAATCCCGGAGGGAGCGTTTTTTAGGAAGAAAAATTATACAACAAAACTTGCCTCACTAACTTTTTCTTTACCATCTATAATCAATTTCCTGATTATTTTCCCTTTTCTTTTAGATTTTTCTCTTATTTCTTCCGGTTTCATCTTTTGATAACCTTCAGGATATATTATTTCATCAACTTGAATGATATGCTCTACAGAAACATGCTGAAATTCTTCTTTTACTTCAAAGAGCATTTCTTCAATAACTTCTCTTAAATTTGTTTTTAATGAGCAAAAATTTGGAGAGATTTCATCTTCATCTTCTACTTTGTTTGAAGGCTTAGGAGATTTTGGCATTTTCGGTTTTATTTTAAGTTCGTAGTTAGGCAAAGAGAAACTCAACGCGAAAAATATCTTAGGATTTTGCTTAATAAATTCTAGAACTTCATTAGAATTAAAGTTTCCATTTACCTTGTATTGCTTTATTCCCATAAATTGTTTTTTTTCTTTAGAGAAAGGTATATTAATGTCTAAAGTTGATACTATTATTCCTTTAAGATCTACCTTAGAAGAATTTGCTAATTCTAACCCCTTTTTTACAAAGTAATTCGCAAACTCCGGACCAGTTTTTATTTGGAGACCTTTCTTGCTGTTTTTTACTTCCAATAAATACTTTTTATTAAAAATGCCTTTGCTATATTTCAAAAAGTCTAAATGTACGTCGTTGTCAAAATTTCCTTCAAATATCTTTTTTATTATCATTAAATTTGAAAAAATTTTTTATTTAAAAATTTTATGCTACCCGACAACTTTAAAAAGATATTATCTTAAAATTATACCATGGAGAAGAAAATAGTAGATAAGACAATATTGATTTCCTTAACCATAATAATTTTTTTTCTGTCTTTTTTTATTTTAAGAAGCATGCTCACTATTCTTTTTCTCTCTTTTTTAATGGCATACGCTTTTTATCCAGTTTATCTTTATCTTTTTAATAAAACTCATTCAAAGAAATTTTCTTCTGTCGTTGTTACCTTTTTAGTTTTAATTGTCATTTTTTTGCCAGTGTTTTTTTTAGCACCTCCCTTAGCAAGAGAAATTAAAAATCTTTATGCGAGTTCCAACAGCATTGATCTTTCGGAGAGCATAGATGGTTTTTTCCCAGGTAGATTTTCTAAAGAAACATTAACAATTGTTGATTCTCAATTTCATAATTTTTTAGATAGATTATTTGAGAACCTAAATAAATCATTTGAAAATTTTCTGTATAATCGTCTTTATCTTGCTTTTATAGGTTTTGTTATTTTTCTTTTTTTGTTTTATTATGCTATACAGAATTTAGATGAGATATCAGAGGAAATAATTGGCTTAATTCCTCTTAAAAAAGATGCAGCGGAAAAATTTGCTAGGGAATTTAAGAGCATAACTAGTAGCATTGTTTATGGACAAATTCTTTTAGGTATTGTTCAAGGCCTTCTTATGGGTTTATTTTTGTTCATAATTCGCTTTGAAAGTACTTTATTTTTTACTAGTGTTGGTGTAGTTGCAGGAATACTTCCGATGGTAGGACCAAGTCTTGTTTGGATACCTGTTTCTTTAATTCTTCTGACCAGGAGCCAGTTTATTCTAGCATTAATACTTGTTGTTTATGGGTTAGTTGTTGGTTGGTTTGTTGATGGATTTTTAAGACCATATATTTTATCTGAGAGAACTGTTTTGAGCATTCCTTTAAGTTTTTTGGGGATGGTTGGCGGAGTTTATGCTTTTGGAATAGTTGGACTAATTATCGGCCCTTTAATCATAGCTTATCTTATTTTAATAATAAACTTTTATAAAGAGGGAAGATTTAATGAAATCTTAAAAGAGTGATGAAGCTAAGAACAAAAAAACTTTCTTGGTTTGCAGGAAGGCCGGTTGTAATTTTATCGCCATTAGCAGCGAGAAGGTTAAATGTCCATGTTAATGAAAGAGTTCTTATTTCCCATAACAAAAAGAAGTTTTATGCAGTAGTAGATATTTTTTCAGACATAACAAAAGATGATGAAATAGGTTTTTCTTATGAAGCATTTTCTTTTTTTAACTTTAAAAAAGATTTGTTGGTAGATGTTTTTCCTGCAGATAGTACTAATGCAGGTCAACTAATTAAGAGAAAGATGTCAGGCGAAACTCTCACAAATGAAGAACTTAGGTTAATAATAAAAGAAATTTCAAACAATAACCTTACCGAGGCAGAAATTGCTTTTTTCATTGCTGCTGAGAAAATGAAAGGAATGTCAATAGGTGAAATAATTGGCTTAACAAAAGCAATGATAGATAACGGAAGAAGATTAAGTTGGAATACAAAGATAGTTGCTGATAAGCATTGCATAGGAGGAATTGCTGGCAACAGAACAACTCCTTTAGTGGTTTCTATTTGTGCTGCAGCAGGTTTGATTTTTCCTAAAACCTCTTCAAGAGCAATAACTAGTGCTGCAGGGACAGCAGATACAATAGAAGCAATAGCTAAGGTTGATTTTACTAAAGAGGAAATAACAAAAATTGTTGAGAAGGTCGGTGGCTGTTTAGTTTGGAACGGAGCTTTGAACTTGTCTCCTTCCGATGATAAAATAATTCATGTGGAAAGAATGCTTAATTTAGATGTAGAACCTCAGTTAATAGCTTCAATAATGTCAAAAAAAATTGCCGCAGGTTCAAATCACATTATAATAGATATACCCTATGGCGGAGGAAAATTTTCTACAAGGGAAAGTGCAGAAGAACTTGGTAAAAGGTTTGCTAAGGTAGCAAATTATTTTAATGTAAAATTAAGAGTCGTTTATACAGATGGGAGAAAACCCATAGGAAACGGCATAGGTCCTGTTTTGGAGATATTTGACATAATAAAAGTTTTAAGAGGTGACGGGCCAGATGATTTAAAAAACAAAGCCCTATATATTTCTTCGGAGCTTATGGATTTGTGTGGTATAAAAAATGCAAAGCAAAAAGCTAGAGAAATTCTTGAAAGCGGTAAAGCTTATGAAAAATTTAAAGAAATAATAAATGCTCAAAATGGGAAAAGTGATTTTGATTCAAGAATAAAAAGACTAAAATATGCTAAATATAAAAAAGACATTATAGCTAATTCAGAAGGGAAAATAAAATCCA
Organism: Candidatus Pacearchaeota archaeon; assembly: GCA_038885615.1. Lineage (GTDB taxonomy): Archaea > Nanobdellota > Nanobdellia > Pacearchaeales > GW2011-AR1 > CAKZRD01. Next base: position 64,321 of record JAVZZP010000001.1, on the reverse strand, counting down.
TAGACAATAAGAAAATAAATCTTCTTTGCAGGATTTTAGGTGCTCCGGAAACAAAAACAGCCGGAGTTTATTTGCATAAAAAAGAGGGTTTTGTTGAAAAAAATGAAAAAATAATTACTTTGTATGCAGAGAGCCCAATAAAATTAGAAGATGGCATTAAATATTTTAAAGAGTTTGAGCCAATAGTTTTTAGACAAGCTTAAAAAGCTTTTTTAACATATTTTTTTAGGCCTCCGTCGCATAGTGGTATTGCACTGGACTTGAGATCCAGGCCCTTCGGGGCTCCCAGGTTCGATTCCTGGCGGGGGCGTTCAAAATGAAAATAAGACAACCTATTGTTACTGTTTGCGGGCATGTTGATCATGGGAAAACCTCAATATTAGACAGGTTGCGAGGTACAAGACTGCAAGAAGGAGAAGCAGGAGGAATAACTCAGAAAATATCTTTTAGCATTTTGCCGTCTGAGAAAATAAGAGATGTTTGCGGAGATCTATTAGAAAAATTTAAGATCCCAATAGAGATTCCTGGTTTTTTGTTTATTGACACCCCAGGGCATGCAGCTTTTACAAATTTAAGAAAGAGGGGAGGGAGCTTAGCCGACCTAGCAGTATTAGTAATAGACATAAACGAAGGAATAAAACCGCAAACAATAGAAGTTTTGCAAATTCTTAAACTAAATAAGACACCTTTTGTTATCGCATTAAACAAAATAGACAATATTTCTGGTTGGAAATCTTCCGAGAGTAAAAGATTTATTGATTCTTATGATAAACAAGCAATTTCAGTAAGACAGGATTTTGATGAGAAATTATTTACTCTTATTGGAAGTTTGCAAAGCCATAAAATAAATTCAGAGTTATATTTTAAGATAGTTGATTTTACTAAAAGTTTTGCAATTGTTCCTTGTTCTGCTAGAACTGGCGAAGGCATTGAAGAATTGCTTACTCTGCTTTGTGCTCTCTCCCAAAAATTTTTAAAAAATAGGCTTTCTGTTGGCGAAAAAGGAAAAGGAATTATTTTAGAGATAAAAAAAGAACAAGGAGTAAATTTCTTAGAGAGCGTTGTTTTTGATGGTGAACTTAAGGAAGGAGATGAAATCGCTATTGCTTCTTTCAATAATGTTATTAAAACAAAAGTTAGAAGTTTGCAGGAGGCTTTGCCTTTAAATAGGGGTTATAAAAGCGTAAAAAAAGTTCTTGCTGCCAGCGGAGTAAAAATATTAGTTAATTCTAGTGAGGAAGAAATCTACCCTGGAATGCCTTTTATTGTTTTTTCAGATGATTTTGAAGATGTAAAAGAAGAGTTAGGTAAAGAAATATCCGAGGAAATAAAAACTGACGAAGCAGGAATTATTGTAAAAGCAGACTCATTAGGTAGTTTAGAGGCAATTTTAAATTTACTTCGGCTTGAAGGAATAAAAGTAAAAAAAGCTTCCATAGGGGAAATAACTAAAAGGGATATTTTTTTTGCTAAATCCTTAGAAGATGAAAATAGAATAATTTTGGGATTTAATGTTCAAAAAAACAAAGAAGTTGAGGAGACAAAAGATATAGCTATAATTCTTGGGGATGTAGTATACAAAATTATTGACGAGGTTAAAAATTATCGTTTAAAGAAAAAAGAGGAAGAGGAAAGAAAAAAACTAGAAATTTTGCCATCTGTTTGCAAGTTAAAGGTTTTAAATTTTGTATTTAGGAACTCTAATCCTGCTATTTTTGGAGTTAGAGTAGAACTTGGAAAATTAAAAAAAGAATCAGAGCTAATAAATTATTCAGAAGAAAAAATTGGAAGAGTTAAAACAATTCAATCTGATAAGAATAATCTCGAAGAAGCTGAAAGTGGGAAAGAAGTTGCTATTTGTGTTCCTGGCTTAAATTTTGAGAGACAATTAAGGGTTGATGAATTTCTTTACTCAAATTTGTCTGAAAACCAATTTAGGGAATTTAAGGAAAATAAGCATCTCCTAACAGAAGAAGAAAAGAAAGTTTTACAGGAAATTGCAGTAATAAAAAGAAAGAAAAATCCTGCTTGGGGTATGTAAATAAAAGCCTGCAGAGGGAGTCGAACCCCCGACCTACTGCTTACAAGGCAGTTGCTCTACCAACTGAGCTATGCAGGCACAAAAAATTTAATTAAAGAATATTTTTAAATTAATCGTTTGCCCAAACAATTTTTTCCATGCAAACTTTTTCTTTTTTGGTAGGATAGATTAAATTTGTTAATTCTTCTGGTTCAAACCAAAGTTGTATTTCCTTTTTCGCGTTTTCTTCAGAATCAGAGACATGTACAACATTTTCAAAAATATTTGTTTTGCTATTTATTCTTCCGTACTTGCCCCTTATTGTTGTTGGGTCTGCTTCTTCAGGATTTGTATGGCCAGCCAACTTTCTTATTTTTTCTATACAGTTTTCTCCTTCATAAACTAAAGCCATCACTCTGTTTGTATGGTAGTGACCTTGAATATACTTAAGAACGCTTTCAAACACTTCTTCACCTTTTTTCTCTCCAAATTTTTCTGTTAATCTTTGCTTTAATTCGGAGTAGTGGGCTTCTGCAAGTTCTCTTTTTACAGAAACAATTTTTGCGCCGACAATTTTAGCCTTTGTTTCTGATAAGCAAGTAATTATATTTCCTGTTAGAGATTTAACAAGTCCGTCAGGTTTTATTAAAACAAGACATTGTTGAACACTGCTCATTTATTCACCTTTATTTTTATTTTCAAAAATTACTTTTTCTTTTTCTTTCGTTTCAATTTCTCTTATTTCAAATGCCAAAGGAGGATATATTTTTTTTATTTTTTTTGCAATTTCTTTTTGGATATCTTCTCTTATAATGGCCTCGATTATCTCATAAAAAGTCATTTCTTTAAATTTTTCTATTATAAGTTCTTTTATTTTTTCTCTAAGTGCTTTTCTTAGTGCTCTAGAAACTTTTTTTCTTGTAACAAGAAAAGGCTTTATTTTTGCAACGACGTCTTTGCATTGAACTTCAAAAGAATCTTCTACATAAGAGGTTTTATTTCTTATTAGTCTTACAATGTAATTTTTAAAAACAGTTATTCTTTTTGGTATTCCTATAAACTTTCCTTCAAGCTCTCTTATAAAAAAAACTATTTCTGCTGACTTCCCTTTTAATTTTTTTGAAACATCTAACTTTATTGTTTTTTTTACTAGGTCTTCTTTTTCACCCAATAAAAAAGAAACTTCATTAAATAAAGGTAATTCTATTTCGTTAAATTTTTTCTTTAATGCCATTTTATTCTACGACGATTTTCCCACTCCTTTTTCCTTTTTTTTGAGGTTTAGATTTTTTGCATTCTGAACAAGTATAAAGAAGATTTGTTTTTTTAGTTGTTTTTGTCTTCATTTTCCATTGTCCGACCGGAGGTTTTGAGCCCCATCTTCCTTTGTTGCCTATGCCCCTACCAAGACCTCTTAATTTTGCTCTATCGATGCTTCCTCTTTTTAGAGAGCTTCTTTTACCGGCGCCGCTTAAAAGTTTGACTTTTTGCTCTGTTACTTTCTTACAAAAGGGGCAGTATCTCTTTATTGTCTTTGGAATTTTCATAAAGAAGAGGAAGTTTTTTTATTTAAAAACTTTTTGTTTAACTATGGGAAGTTTTTTAAATTTAGATTTTAAAAAATTATTATCGGCCCCGTAGCTCAGTCCGGTTAGAGTACCGCGCTCTTAACGCGGGTGTCGAGGGTTCAAATCCCTCCGGGGTCATTTAACAAAATTATTTGTACTCTCTCCAAGTGTTATCACACTTTGTGCAACGAAAAAATCTTGTTTCTGTTTCATCGCTGCCTCTTGTTTGAGAAGTCCAGAAATAGGCTTCCTTGTTGCCGCATTTTTTGCATTCAGCAGCTATCTTTGGCAGAATATCAACATCCTTATCTTTTATAACTTCAATAGCCTGCTTTTCTTCAATTTTTTCTTTAACTTTTAAATCAACTTTCTCTTTTGTTGAATAATTACATCGAGGGCAACCAAAATTTTTATTTTTAAGTATAAGCATTGCCCCGCATTTAGGACAAAATTTCATCTGACTTTTTCGTAAATGGCATTTTTAAAACTTTTGTTTATTTGCAAAATCCTCTCTGTTCTGGAGGTTTTTTCCAGTCAAAAAAAATTAGTTTTATCCATCCAATGTAAGGTATTCTAAAAAGAGATTTTGCTTTTACCTGTTCACTTGAAATATTTTTTTCTACTTCTAAAAGCCCCTTGTTGTTGTCACCTTTAGTTACTATTTTGTTTTCTTCTATTTTTATTATTCTGTGAATTATCGGATATTTATAACCTTTTTCACTCGCATCAAAAATTATGACATCCCCAACTTTTAGATTTCTAGGGGCTATAGAAAAGATTATATCTCCTTTTGTAAAACCTCTTTTTAATCTCCAATCAGATGAGTTCTCTTGATGAATACCATATTCTTTATAGATAGGTTCTTCTAAAATTTCATCTAAATTTTTTGAATGGTGCATAGAACAACTTTCAACAATAACTAAAAAATATTTTGTGCCAAAAACCAAACTAAAAAAAGGCATTATTATAAAGTAAATTAAAATTAAAAAAATTATTAAACTAACAACCGTGCTTTGCCAACTGTCTTCATTTAAAAAATCCCAAAATTTTTTCAACTCTTTTTTTATTTCCATAAACAAAACAAAAAAACTTCTTTTAAAAATCTATTGATGGGCCCAGGAGGAATCGAACCTCCGCCATCTCGGTGTAAGCGAGAGGGTCTACCATTAGCCTATGAGCCCATGTACTTTAAAGATGTCTTTTTATTTTTAAAGGTTATCTTTTTAAACTACGCTCAATAAAAAATTCTAGGCGCGGCTAGTTTATCGGTAGAATGTAACCTTGCCAAGGTTAAGAGCCGGGTTCAATTCCCGGGCCGCGCATGCGGGGTTATGGTCTAGCTTGGTACGATTCGCGCTTAGGGAGCGCGCGACCCAGGTTCAAATCCTGGTAACCCCATATACAAAGATTTAAAAAAAGGCAAGCACTATATAATTTATGAAAAAGAAAAAATGTTTAAGATGTAATAAAGAGATTGAAAGAAATTTTGATTTTTGCCCTTGGTGTGGTGAGAAATTAGCAAAAAAAACAAAAAGCGATTATGGCTTGTTGGGAGAGACAGATGATGAATTTTTTTCCGATAAAGAGATTTTTTTCCCTATTGACAGGATATTTGAAAGAATTTTTTCTGATATGAACAATCTTTTTTCCAATTCTTCAATAGAAAAAAAAGCAAATACAATTCCTTTTAACAATATTCAAATAAAATTCTCAACATTTTCTCCAAGAAGAGAAATATCTTATAATAAGAATAAAAACGATGTTCATGAACAAAAGAAAAATAATAAGAGAGAATTATCAGATAACCCTGTTCAGATTGTAAAGGCAGAAGCAAAATTTAGAAGACTTCCAGAAGGAGTTGTATATGAAATTTTCGCGCCGGGAGTGAAGTCGAGAGAAGACATAGTTATAAACAGAATAGAAGGAGGAATAGAGATAAGGGCATATACAAAAGATAAGTGCTATGTTAAGACAATTCCTCTTAAAGTTGATTCTTTCAGTTATTCTGTAAAAGAGAATAAAGTTATTTTAACTATAAAAGAATGATGAAAGATAATTCCGTTAAGAGAAGAGAAGGAGGTTTGTCTCATCAAGAAGATTCTTTTGTTGGGCGATGGTGGGATATTTATAAACCAAGAAATTTTTATGAGAGAATTTTCATGCTAAAACCAGAACTTTATATAATTTGGAAGATGCCTGAGGATACGCATAGAAAGCTAAACTCTTTTTTAGACACATTAACGCCCGTAGTATCGTCTTATGCTGGCCCAGAAGCAGGTATTGCTGTAGGAGTTATTGACGGAGTTTCACACTTGATGTATGGTTTAAAAACTTTTCAAAAAAATAAAGACCCAGGAAAACATGTTGTTGGAGGTCTTTCCAAAATAGCAGAAGGCATTGACAAAATGAAAATTAAAGATAAAGACAAGATATTGGGAAGTATTGATGATATTGTAAGGAATGATTTTGATTTTGTAACCTATGATAGCAGTTCTAAAAGTGGCCCAATAGCTCAAAGTTGATTTTAATAAATTTTATAAATGGTTTTATATTGGTTTTATTAGGAGCCCGTGGCGCAGCCAGGTAGCGCACCACTCTGATAAGGTGGGGGTCCCAAGTTCAAATCTTGGCGGGCTCATTTAGACAAATTTATAAAGATTATTTTTTATTATTTATTTATGGAAAATAAAAGGGGATTAAATAAGAAATCACAAGTAACTCTTTTTATAATTTTTGGCCTTTTGATTTTAGTTTCAATCTTGGCCTTTTTTTTTCTTTTTCCATCCCCAAAGTTTGAGAGCACAAAGAAATCATCTATTGAACCCTATCTAGAGGTTAAACCATGTATTTCTAAATCCCTTGAAAATGTTTTACCGGAATTTTTAGAAAAAGGAATGTATTTCAATCCTCCAAGTTATTTGGTTTATAAGGGTAAGAATGTTTCTTATCATTGTTATACCTCGCAAAAAAGAACAATATGTACGAGAAATGATGCGCAAAGCAAAAGAAGAATTGAAGAAGAGTTAGAAAATAAAATAAGAAATGATGTGGAAAAATGCTTTCAAGAGATGAAAGAAAAAAATAAGGGATTTAATATAGAAATGAAAGAAACCGACTTTAGTGTAGAAATACAGCCGAAAAGAATTTACTTAAAAGTAAGAAAGCCAATAGAAATATCAAAAAGTGATGAAGGCAAACTTTTTTTTGAAAATTTTGATGTTTATGTGAATTCAAATATTTGGGATTATATTCAAATTTCCAATGAAATAATAAATCAAGAAGTAACTTGTAATTGTCCAATGGAATCTTGTACCGCAGATACAATTAAATTAATGAGTAAGTATAATGATTATAAGGTAATCTTTTTTATTGGTTCACGTGGGGAAAAAGTTTACACAATAGAAGACTACACAGAAAAGAAAAACACCTTTCATTTTGCAATTAAAAATTGTGATAAAACTCCATGAGAAAAAAAACATTTTTTTTATTTATAGTTTTGGCAATTGTTTCATTTAGCTTTGTTTCTTCAGAGGTTTGCTGTTTTTACCCTTCAAACGGAATTTGTTCAGAAAGGGTTCCATCAAATGTTTGTACTGAAAATAGTGGAATAGTTGTTGGGTCTTCTTGTAGTTCTTCAGCAGAATGTTCAATGGGTTGCTGTGTTTTAGGTTTGGGAGTTAAATATACCACCAGAAGGCAATGCGAACTAGACTCTCTGTCTGGAGGATTTCAAGTTGACTGGAGACCTCTGAGCGAAGATCAATGTTCAAATTTAGCTTCTTCCGGGGTAATGGGCGCTTGTGTTTATAATTACGACTTTTGTTCTTATACAAAAAAAGAAAATTGTAGGGGAACAGATAAAATATTTTACGAGGGTAAGTTGTGTTCGGATCCCTCATTAAAAACTCGCTGTAGTAAAACAGATAGAACAAAATGTTTTGAAGACGGAAATATTTATTTTGTTGATTCTTGCGGAAATAGAGATTCTTTAGTTCAAGAATGTAAATACTCTGAAGGTTTTATTTGTGTGCAAAACACCTCAAAAAAAGCAATTTGTAAGAGTTTAAATTGTGTTGATAAATGGGGGAATAAAAGAAAAAACGGAGAAAGCTGGTGTATTGGTTTAGATGGAAATGTCCTTACGGACGATGTTAGGGGAGCAGAGTTTAAAAAAACAGATGAGAAGCTTCCAGCTTTTAACGATGCTGTCGGATCTAGATTTTTTAGACAGGTTTGTATCGATGGAGAGATTGTTACAGAGCCCTGTGCAGATTATAGAAATGAGGTTTGTATTCCAATGGATGGAGGAGCAAAATGTGTTGCAAACTGGGGGGATGCTTGTTATGATGCTAATGTTGTAGACGAGGTTACAGGAGAAAACAAAATTGAAGATTGTGATCCAGAATGGTGCTATATTACAAGATTAGATGATTGTATTCAGTTTCAAGGAGAAGAAACTATTTATTGCGGCCAACAGAGAAAAGATTGGAGGAATCTTCCTCAAGCACAAGCAGGAAAGAATCTTATGGAGGTTTCTTCTCCTCTTTTACAAGACCTTAATCTTCGTATGTGTGTTCCAAAAATTGCTCCAGGGTCAGACATTTCTTCTAAAATAATAGGTAGTGAAAAAAGTGGTGCGGGCATTTGTAGCTTAGGGGATTATTCTCGAAATATTGGATTTAAAAGAAGTAAAAGAGATGAATATTATTATCTTTATCCAAAATTAAGTACTTGTAACTCTACCGGTAATTTTGCTTGGGGGTGTGGAGGGATTTTTTCGCTAAGTTATTCCGATTGGTCAGAGTATGATGGCTGGACTTGGAAGTGCGAAACAAATAGCAATAATCCAATAGCCTCTCCACTATGGAAAGACAGATGCGGAGATGAAAATGATGATGGGTGTTTAGGAGCTGCGTGCATTAAAAGCGGACAGAAAAAAGCTCTTCCGATAAATAATCCAGGAGTTACAAGTTTTTTAAGTAAAAGATTGGTTGGAATAAGCGATTGTGCAGGAGATTCTAATTGGGTTGGTGCCTCTGGTTCTATTGCTCCCTTGAGTATAGAAGAAATTCCTTGTAAATATACTGGAGGAGAAAAACACAGGTGGGAAATAACTTGTTATTATAGTTTCAAAGCAAAACCTTGGCGTCCACCTTCTTCTGGCAACTGTTCATTGTGTGGCGCGGACGGGTTACCTTGTTCTGAATATAGATGCAAAGCAATCGGAAAGAATTGCGAGTATAAGGAGCCGAGAGGAATTGACACGGGGGTTTGTGTAAGCTCTAATGACTTTTCTGGGCCAGTTATTTCTATTTCTCAGGATCCACCAAATCCAATCCCACCATATAGCAGTGTAAAAATAACCATAACAACAAATGAAGATTCTTATTGTAAATTTGATTTCAAGAGTGGAGGAGTTAATATAGAAAATATGAAATATGAAACTGATAGCAAATTTGGAAAAACACATGAATTTATTTTGTCAGCTCCTAGAGCTGCAATAGATAATGAAGACATTCAAGCCTATCCTTTCCTAACAAGAGATGGAAAGTACGAGATTTTTATAATGTGTGAAGATTCTGCTGGAAATGCAAATCAAAAAGTTCATCAATTAGAAGTTATGAAAACTCCTGATGAAATACCTCCTTCAATTTTAGAGTTTGTTCCACCATCGAACTCTTTCGTAGAGTTCAACAGAACAACTAAAAGAATAAGGTTTAAGTTGAATGAGCCTGCTGAGTGCAGATGGGATTTTGACGGCGGAAAAGCATATGGAGAGATGGGTTTAGCAAGAGTAATCAATGAAGAAGGAGAAGAAGAGGTTATTAGTCAGAACGATTTTGCTTGTGATAATGAAATAAATGAAGAAACAACAGCAAAAGGTTATTGGTGCGAAGGAGAATTAAGAAATATAACAACTGTTGTTGGTAATTCTACAAAGTTTTACATAAAATGTAAAGATCAACCATGGCTTGAAGGGAAAGAAAATCAATACTATAAGAGAAATGAAAATCAAAGAGCTTTTGAATATTCTTTAAGACCTTCTATGGCTTTGGAAATAGTTGATTTTTCTCCTAAAGGAGAGTATATTACAGGAAGTGATAAACAAAATCTTTCTATACAACTAAAAACAGCAAATGGCGTAGAAAGAGGAAAAGCAGAATGCAAGTGGAAATTAAAAATAAATAATATCTCTTCCGCATGGAAATTTTTCAATAGAACAAACTCTACAACACATACTGATGTTATCTTAAATTTGGTTGAAGGAGATTATGAAATATCTGTTCAGTGTGAAGATGCAGCAGGAAATCTGGCACAAGATAAATATAGCCTCGTGGTTATTATAGACAAAGAACCTCCAAAATTATTAAGGGTTTATAATGACAAAGGAAATTTAAAAATAGTTTTAAACGAAAAAGCAACCAGCTGTAAATTTTTAAATTCGCTTGGTTGTGCTTTTGTAGCCCAGAATGGAACTACTATGAGCAGAATTAAGGATAATGAATTTACAACAGGACTAAAGAAAGGCCAGCTTTATTATATACGTTGCGAAGATGTTTTTGGAAATTCTGCTTGTTATCCAGAGATTTTTGTTCATTAGATTTAAGTAAAAAGGTTTTTAAAACCTATTTCCTATAATATAATACAGACAAGATAGCGTGCTAGCCCCACGCTAAACCGCAAAAGGGCTTTATGGCGGATCGCAAGGAAGTTTCGGTGAGAGGAAGCGAAAAGGCCTTTGGCTGGACGCTGAGATCTCCCTCTTCTTGATCTTGCCATAGAAAACCGGGTCAGGCCTTGATCGGAGCAGCCCTAATTTATGGTTTAGATGCTTGAGGAGAAAAGAGATTGAGAAAGGTCAAAGAAAACCTTCTCGTGGAATCAAGCCGTCTTCCTGTCTGTTTAAACCATGAAAAAAAAACAAAAAAGAGGGCAATTTTTTTTAATAGCAGCACTTATAATAATTTTAATAGCAGGTTCTCTTTTTGCCTTTAGAAATAGGGTAAATGTTTTTTATTCGAGTGATTTTGTCATTTCTTTAAAAAACCAGCTTTCAGAAGAATCTTCAGTTGTTATTGATTATGGCCTTATAACTAGAGATGATAAGTTGGAGGACTTTTTAGGAAAGTTCTCTTCCTCATATCTTTCTCAAAATCCTGACTTAGAATTTATTTTCTTTTATGGCAAGGGTTCTAATTTGTCTGTTTTAAATCTAGCAAAAAAAGGGATAAACATATCTGTTGAAGGAAATAATTATTTTGTTGATAATGTTCAACGAGAGGGGGCAATTCAGATTGGGAGAAGCGGAGCAAATGTTAATATAGACTTAAGAGCTCAGCAAATAAAAGATAAAATTTTTTCAATAAAACTTGGGGGCATTCCTGAAAAAAAAATAAGATTTAGGGTAGATGATATCCCCTATGAAATACCTTTAGATAAATATAAAAACTTTTATTTTGTAATAAAAAGAGAAAAAGACGAGGAGAGGCATGTTGCAATTGAATAAGAAGAAAGCAGATAGTATGATAGTTTCTTATGTTTTGTTAATTTCCATAACTATTGCTATTGCAGGTATTGCTTATGCATGGTTAAGATTTAAGTCAGATATATCAGAACCAGAGAGTTGCCCTGAAGGAGTTTCTGTTTATATTAGTGATTATTTTTTTAATGAAAGATCCAAGGAATTGAATTTGACTATAATAAATAGAGGAAGATTTAATATAAAAGGCTTTTTTGTTAGGATTAACAATAACACTGATTTTGATAGTGGTGTTTATAATCTGGGAAAGTTTGATATAACTCTCAAACCAGACCAAGAAATAAAATTAGTCTTTAATCAAACAAACTATAAAGTTAATATGTCAGCCTATGGAAAAGTTTGTTTTATTGAAATTCAACCTTTTGTTACATCTTCAAAAACTGAAATGATTTTATGCCCATATCTTTCAACTAAAAAAGTTCCTTGTTAATAAGAAAAGTTTATAAGTTCTTTTATTTTTTAATTAAAAAGGTCCCGTGGTCCAGTAGTTAAGACGCTTCCTTGACGTGGAAGAAATCCCAGGTGCAATTCCTGGCGGGACCATTTAAACAAATATTTTTAAACACTCTCTTCTTATTTTTTTTATGACAAAAAAAGAACTTTCAGTTGAAGAAAAATTTAATTTAATAAAAAGAAATACAGAAGAAATTTTAGGAGAAGATGACCTGAAAGAATTATTAAAAAACAAAGAACCTTTAAGACATTACATCGGTTTTGAAGTTTCTGGAAAGCCCCACTTAGGCCATGGAATTGTTTGCATGTCAAAAGTCAAGGATTTACATGATGCTGGAGCAGATGTTTCTATTTTTATAGCTGATTATCATGCTTGGATAAATAACAAATTAGGTGGAGATTTAAAAATAATAAAAGAAGTTGGCGTTAATTTCATAAAAGAAGTTTTGAAAGCAGGTTATAAATGTGTCGGTGGCAATCCTACGGATTTAAAATTTGTCGTAGGAAGTGAGCTTTACCATAATAATGATTTATATTGGCAGACAGTTATTGAAATTTCTAAAAACACAACTTTGGCAAGAATGTTAAGGAGTATTACAATAGCCGGAAGAGAAGAAGGCGAGGCAGTGGAATTTGCAATGCTTCTTTATCCTGCTATGCAGGTTGCTGATATCTTTTCACAGAATTTAAACTTAGTTCATGCAGGTCTAGATCAAAGAAAAGCACAAGTTATTGCAAGAGATGTTGCTTTGCAATTAAAATATTGTCCTTTGCTAAACAAAAAAGGAGAAAAAATAAAACCCGTCGCTGTTCATGGGCATTTAATTCTAGGTTTAAATAAACCTTCTGTTTGGCCAATAGTAGCTGAAAGAAAGCAGGAAATTTGGAGTCAAATGAAAATGTCTAAATCAATACTAAATTCAGCAATTTTTATGCTCGATGATGAGAAAACAATAGAAAAAAAGATAAATGAAGCTTTTTGTCCAGAGGGAGAGATAGAGTTTAATCCTTTGATAGATTGGGCAAAGTACATTGTTTTTCCAATATCAAAAGAACTCTTAGTTGAAAGACCGGAGAAATTCGGCGGCAATAAAAAATATCTTTCTTTTGAAGAGCTTGAAAAAGATTTCAAAGAAAAAAAATTGCACCCATTAGATTTAAAAAAATCAATGGCGAAAGAAATAATAAAAATTTTAAAGCCAGCGAGAGAGCATTTTTCTTCTCCTGAAATGAAAAAACTTAAAGAAAAAATGGATAAAATTCTTATCACAAGATAAAAATATGAGAAAACCGACGAGGACAATTTCAGGTGTTACTCCTGTTGCAGTAATGCTTCCACCAAGAAAGTGTAATCACGGGGCCTGCGTTTATTGTCCCAGTTTAAATTCTCCACAAAGTTACACTCCGCAAAGCCCTGCTGTTTTAAGAGCGTCTTCTCTGAATTACGAACCAAAAAAGCAGGTTTCTGAAAGAATAAAAATGTTAGAGAATATGGGGCACCCAACAGAAAAAATAGAATTGATAATAATGGGTGGAACATTTTTACAATATCCTGAAGAATTTCAGTATAATTTTATTAAAGATTGTTTTGATGCTCTGAATGAGAAAGAAAGTAAGAACTTGGAGGAAGCGAAAAAAATTAATGAAACTGCAAAACACCGTTGTGTTGCTTTATGCATAGAAACTCGTCCAGATGTATGTTCTGAAAAAGAAATAAAAAAAATGCTTTTTTATGGTGCTACAAGAGTTGAGCTTGGTGTTCAATTGCCAGACGACAAAATATACAAAATAACAAAAAGAGGCCATAGTGTTAAAGATGTTATTGAAGCAACTAGAAGACTGAAGAATGCAGCCTTCAAGGTTGGTTATCACTTAATGCCAGGTTGTCCTGGGAGTAATCCAAAAAAAGATTTTAAAATAATAAAAAAAATTTTTTCAGATTCGAAGTTCAGGCCAGACCAAATAAAGATTTATCCTTGTCAGGTTGTTAAAGGTGCGATTTTAGAAGAATGGTTTTATCAAAAAAAATTTATTCCTTACACAAAAGAACAAACGAAGGAATTGCTAATCAGAATTTTAAAAATTGTTCCTCGTTATTGCAGAGTTATGAGAATAATGAGAGAAATTCCTAAGAGTTACTTAACTGCAGGTATTTTCAGTTTGGATTTAAGAAAAGAAATAGAGGAAGAAATTCGCAAAAAAAATATAAGAATTAAAGAAATTCGTTTTAGAGAGATTGGTTTTTCTTTAAGAGATGGTGGAGAAATTGATATTAATTTAAGATTAAAAAAAACAAAATATTTAGCTTCCGGTGAGGATGAATACTTTTTAGAGTTTGTTAATAAAAAAGATATTCTTTTTGCTCTTTTAAGATTAAGGTTTTTAAAAAAAGAAAAAGTTGGTTTGGTGCGAGAATTGCATGTTTATGGGCCCTCAATTGAAATAGGGAAAAAAGAAAGCGATAAAGTTCAGCACAAGGGCCTTGGTAGAAAATTGCTGGAAGAAGCAGAAAAAATATGCAAGAGTAGAAAAATAAATAAGATAAAAATAATCTCGGGTGTTGGTGTTAGAGAGTACTATAGGAAACTTGGCTATTGTTTAGACAAAGAAAAAATTTATATGGAAAAGAAAATATAACTTTATAAAGGATTTTTCAAGTAAAATAATATGCACAATGATGAGTCTTATTGTGGCGAAAGAGCCGAAGTTAATAATTTAAAAGAAAAAGATATTTTCAGATCTTCTTCAAGACCCTTTTTACTTGGAGATAACCCTGTTTTATTAGAGCAGTTAAAGCAAATCTATCAAAATTTAAAACATAAAGAAAAACACGAAGAAAATATAAGAGCATGGGAATATCATATGAAGCTTTCTTCTGAGAGAAGTTTGGCTTTAAATTGTCAGTATAGAGTGGAGAGGGGAGAAGGCCAAATTCCAGGGTGTAGCTGTGGCAGAAGATGCAATTATAGTTTTGGGAGAACAGTAGATAAAATTGGGGATTTTCCTGCTCTTTGTGGAGCTTAGTCTTCTCTGTCTTTTCTTTTGCTTAAAAAAATTCTCCAGTCATCTTCAAAAGAAATTTTTTTAATTATTTCATCGTCAAGTTCATGCTTTATTGCTGCAGAATTAAACTTTGAATAGTTTAATGTTGAAAATTCTTCCCATAGATTTTTTTTCTTTAGCAAACTAATTATTTCTTCTTTTTTTTCTGGAAGAACAACTTTTTTGTAATTTTTAAGCGATGCCTTTGAGTTGCTTCCATAAACAACATCTATTCCTTTTTGCTTGGCAAAATCTATAAGCTCTGATTTAAGTTTTTCTTCCTCTTCTTCAAGTTCTGCTTTTTTTATTTTTATTTCTGCGAGTTTGTTTACTATCTTAACACCTTCGTCTTCTTTAAACCCTTTTGTTTCTTCTTTTGCTTCAAGCTCAACCATGTGTTTAAAAGAAGGACAAATATTCCTATAACCGCAATATTCACAAAGAGGACTTGGATTTGTCGGGAATTCTTTTTCTTTTTCAATTCTTTTTATTATTGACATAACTTCTTCTTGGAGTTTTTTTAGTTGTTTTTCTGTTCTTTCAGAAAAAACATCTTTGTTAAAAGCAAGCATGTGCCAAACAAGTTTTACTGATTTTGCATCCTTAAATTTGTCTCTCACCCAAATAGAGTACATGGCTAATTGTCTGTCAGAATCTGCTTCTTCTTGTAGTTTCATTTTAGAATTTGTTTTGTAGTCGCAAACATAATAATTTCCTTCTTTATCACAAGCAAGTTTGTCTATTCTTACATGCCACCTATTTCCGTCCGGCAACAACATTTTGTCTTTTGTTTCTATTCCTATAATTGTAAGTTGGTCAAAAGGGTAAAATCTATCATAGTAGTCAGAAATAAACTTTTCTCCCATTTTACGGTAATTTTCTTCGTTAAAATCTTTTTTTACAATAATTATTTCTTTACTGAATTCTTCTTTCCAAAGTTTGTTGTAAAAATCTATCAAATCTTTTTTTGTATTTTCTTTTTGAAAGTATCTATCTTTGTAAAGCTTTTCCAATGTTCTATGGACCAGATCTCCCATGAAGGCCTCTATTGTTGTTTCTATATCTGGCTCTATTTTGTCGATGTACTGAAACTTGTATTTTTTTGGACATTGCTCAAAAGTAGAAATCTTAGAATGTGAATATTCTGCCATTAGATATAAGAATTTTTCTTCTTTAAAAGATTTTTGAGCGTCCCGGAGAGGACTCGAACCTCTGACCCTGCGGTTAACAGCCGCATGCTCTACCTGCTGAGCTACCGGGACATAAAAATTTTAAAAAAAGATAATTTTTAAACTTATTGAAATTTTTTATTCGGTTTTCTTAATCCAAGATCTGATTCGGGTTTTTTAAGTTCTGTATTTCTTCTTTCTAGAAAAGAAAAGACATTCCCGTGCTTAGAGCCCTTTATCAAAGATTTTATTGATTCTTCTGTTTCTTCAATATGTTCGTTGTCCGCTATTATGCCTACCTTATTTCTTTTTAGAATAATTTTTGCTCCGCTTATGTTCTCAATAATTTTTATAGCCCTTCCTTTTTTTCCTATGATTCTTCCTCTTATTTCTTCAAGATTTTTTCTTTTTGTGTAATCTTTTATGTTTATTGTGTTAAAAGAGTAGTCTTTCATTATAAGCAAGGCATCTTCTATTTCAAAACCAAAATCAATTGCAGAAAGAATTTTTTCAACCATAAACTCTGTGTACTCATCGCCTTTTATAAAAACTATTTTACCTTTTAAGAAAAGACGAATTTTTATTTTTTCTTTTATTATAGGAAGAGCTTTTCTTATTTTTTTTTCATTCTCAAAAAAGAATTTTCTAACCATCACTAAAATTCGTTTTCTGGCTGTTTGAAGTGACCTTCTCTTTTTAGTTTTTCAGTTTCTCCTTTTGTATACTTAAATATAATATCTGCCTTGTCGTCATCAAATTCCCAAGGTTCTACTAAAACAACATCTCCTTCTCTTAGCCAAAAATCTCTTTTAAATCTCCCCGGAACTCGGCAATTTCTTGTTTTTCCATCCATGCAGGCAACATACATTCTTCCAGCACCTAATCTTTGTGTTATCAAACCAATCTTTTCTTTTCCCTTTGGAAGACGAACTCTTGTAGGGATGAATTCTTGATTTTCACTTTCTTCGTTTTTTTTTGATTTGTTATCCATAAGAAAAAATATAAGCCAACATTTTTAAAGGTAATCTATTTTGTGATTATATCTCTTTTTTTTATATAAACTAATAAGTAGTAACAAAACAAAAGATTTATAAAGTGGTATTTCTTATATAAATTGTGAGGTTAAAATGGCAGACGATAAAAAACCACAAGCTGAGAAAGATGAAAAATATAAACTTAAAACAACTCCTGAAAAACTTGCGAACATAAATTATAAACTTCCAACAGAAGGAGATAAATGGTCTCCAGATTATTTTTATGATACTTTTACGGCTTTAAGAGATCTTCAAGAACTTGATTTAAGCACAAAAGAGGGTCGCAATAAATTTTATTCTATTGTTAACGATCCTACAATCAAAGAGGGACCAGCACAATTTGCCTCACAAACATATAAAACGCTGGTTTCTTTGGTTTCTGATGGTTTGTTTAAAAATAGCTTAAAAAACATTGGCGGTCTAACAGGGCTTTTAGACAATGAAACAGCTTTAAGTTTAAGTTTAACTTATCCTGGTTTTTATACTGATGATTCTTCAGAACATTACAAAAAAGCAGCTCAAGCAGTAACAAGATTTCAAGATGTTTCCACAGATATAAAAAATGACCCGGAACAATACTTAGAGAAAAGGTTTGAAGGCTTAGATGAGAGTAGCAGAACTTTTTGGAGTTCTTTATCAAAAGAAATTCTTAAGGCAGACCAATTAATAGCAAAAAGAAGGGCATTTGAAGCAATATCAGCTTATGGCTCAACACAAAAATACCTAGCTGAGAGCATAACTATTGGAAATAGGTTATCTCAAGAATTCTCTCAAGAACAAGAAAAACTTCAAAAAGAAATACAAGAGGCATTGCAGAAGAGATTACAAGAAAAAGGCGGTTATTTAACACTAGAAGAACAAGCAGAATTTGAAGAAACTTTCAAGAAGAAACAAGAAGAATTTGCAGAAAAATACAAGCAAGGAGCGACTGCTTCTCAAGTAATACCTAAACTAGTGAGAGATGTAATGGGTGTAGCTTATAGTACAATTGAAGAACAAAGGAAGAAGAAAGAAGAATCAGGAAAAGGAGAAGATCGTTCTAAATCCAGTTAAGAGAAAAAAGGAGTCAGCTGATAAAAAACTAATCTTTTCTTTTTTCTACTATCTCATCAACTAAACGAGCCATTTCTCCTAAAAAAACATCTGCTTTGTAAAAAAAGTCATCAATAACTCCAGACTTAATTTCTTTTATTACCCCATGAGAGATTCCCTTGTACATCTCAAAAAGTTCTTTATAGTAATCAGCAATTTTTGATTTTATAAAACCCCTCTTTACAAATTTTTCAACCAATAAATCATAAATATGCTCGGGAGAGGCAGGTTCTTCATCAGCAGAAATTAATGCCGCATGAGCAGAATCCACGCAACACCAATACAATGCTTCAACAATATTGAAAAGCATCCATTTCGCCCTCATTAAATGAGTCGGAGCTCTATTAAGCAAGCTATAAACAGCTTCAGGTGTTGGTCTTATCTTTCCTTCTTGAAGCAAAACTTTTAGAGGAGAAAAAAAACCGCCAACATCAATTAATGGATCTCCGTAGCGAATAACATTTATTAAAATTGGATCTCCTCTTAATAAATCGTCCCACCATGTTGAAAGCTTAACAGTATTTATATGAAGAGATTTTTTGTAAGGATTTGCCGTAATTAATTTTCCAAGTTCTTCTCTATAATAAGCAACCAGCTCCATGTCCCACCTTATTGAAACATCGTCTATAATTATTATAATATCTATATCTGAAGAAGGCAAGGAAACTTTTTTAGCAGAACTTCCAAAAAGAACTATTGCTTTTATCATTGTCTCAAATTTTTTATAAACTTTTGTAGCAAAATCAAGAGCAATTTCTCTGTCCGTCGCCAACATTAAAGTAGGATTTACAGGAGAATTTTTATTTTGAGGTTTTTCCTCTTGCTTCTCTTTCACCTCTTTTTTTCTTTTCGCCATTTTTATTTAATGGAGTTTTGGTTTTATAAATTTAAGCATTTTGAAAGTTAAAAGAAGTTTTTTTGCGGATTTAAACGGATTTTTCCTCTTATCGCTGTTTAACGAACCTAGCGAGGCGAGAGTGCAGCGTGGCAAGACAGAAAGGAGCGAAGCAACCAAGAAGTCCGCCGTAGCCCGCCAGCTTATTGAAACTAACATCCCGGAAAAAGAACTTTTATAGTATTAACGATATCAAAATTGAATGCTTAATGAATTTCTTTCAGGCATTCGGTGTCCCACTAAACCTTGATTGAGTTCCTGGAATTTGGCCGCCAAGTTCTTCTGGCAAAGCTGAAAAGCCAGTTCCGTATGTAGAAAAATGTTTTTCAGGCATATAAGCCAGAGGAAAACCAAAATAACTTCCCATTGTTTCTCCAACTTGATTCCAATAGCCGCCACCAGAATAAACTTGCGGCCCAAAAGCATTCAAAGCCGCTTTTAGAGGAGATATTTTTAGCCCCATTTGTGGATTTGTCAAAGCACCTGCTTCAATAACTTTTTTCATTTCTTTAAATTGCCCGTTTTTTTCAAGCTCTTTAAGAATCTCTTTAAAAGGAACATTTCCCATCCCAGGAGCTAAGTGCGTATCTCCATAACCGAAATTATCTGTTAAATGAACATGCTTAACTAAGTCCTTTATTTTTTTTGTTTCTTCTACTATGTCTTTATCTGTAAAACCCTGTTTTTTCATTATATTTAGATGGCCAACATCCCATGTAACTCCGATAAATTGTTCTGCTTTTTTTCTTGCATCTTTCTCAGAGACACCATGCTTTTTTGCATTTTCAACAAAAGTCTTTCTTGCTTGCTCTACTAATTTTTTTACATCATCTGCCCTAGAAAAAGCCATTCCAGGATACAGATTTTCTATTGCGATAATTGGTGCCTTATCTTTCCATCTTTTGTAACCTTCCCAAGCAACATTTCCGAAAGTTTGGGCTGATTTTTCTAAAGCAAACTGTTCAGCAGGCACAAAAACCTCCGGAGGAGTTGTATTAACAAACTCTTTTAACTGCGAAACCCTCTTATTTATTAAATCAATTTTAGAAAGCCCATCTATTTCTTCTTTGTTTTTTGTTCTTTTATTGTATTTTTCTAATAATTTTTCTTCTTCTTTTTTCCATTCATTAGCCATTTCATATAATTTTTTTCTTTGTTCTTCTGTTCCGTATTCATATGCTTTATCAAAAGCAGATTTAAAAGCTAATTCAGCATCTCTTAAAAAAAGTTTAGCTCTTTCAGCATAGCTCTCTGCCTTTATTTTAAACTCTTCTGGAATTTCTTCCGCCTTGTATAAATTAAAAGAGCCTGTTTCAGCAGCTTTTCTTAAATTATCCTCAGCTTCTTTTTCAAGCATAGCAATTTCTCTTAGTTTGTTGTCCCATTCTGTTAAATTAATCATTTTTATTTGGTCGTTTATATCATAAACAACACCTTGTTCTTCGAGAGGTTTATTTTGCTTTAATGGAACAGAAAATTTTCCCTCTTCATATTCATAAGGATAATATTTTCTTTCTTCTTTTATGGGGACAATTTGTCCAGTTTCTTTATTTACCAAAAAATCTTCAACAACCTTAAATTTTTTCTCGCCTTTTTTTTCATCGCCAGGAATAAAATTTGGTCCTGGAACTCTTGCTGAAGAATGAAAAACAACAGGCAATGGCTCATCTGGAGAAACTTCTTTTGCTCTTTCTAAAACAGACAAAAATTTTCTTTCTACTTCTTTTCTTGCTAGTTCTCCTTCATAACCTCTTTCTCCAAAACCCGCAGGATCCTCAATCGGAGCATGAACGCTCGGCTTTACTCCGGTAAGTTTCATTATAGCATGAATTTCTTTAAATTGCTGTTTTGGAATGCTGTCCATTAACTGCATACTTATTGGGCTCAACTCAACATTTTTTACACCTTCTCTTATTCTTGAAAGTACCTCGCTAACTTGGTTTGCCGATTGAATTGATGTTGTAGAACTTAAACTGCTGCCATCCATTCTGTAACCTAAAAAGTTTCCATAGGTTCCAGGATAATCAGGTCTTAAAGAAGAATATCCCCCGCTGTAAAAAGAAACATATCCATCACCCATAAAAGATAAATGTTTTTATTGTATTTAAAGATATCTAATCAATATCGTACTTAATTTTAACCTCTCGATGTTCTTTTGTTTTTCTGCTTAAGTCATCGGGAGAAACTATTTCTAGTTCATATCTCTTATACGGCTCTTGCTTGTACATTTCTTCTTCAGGCATCCTAATAGGTGTGAAATTTCCTTTTATCTGAGCAGTTGTCAGGGTTGATAGGGGGGAGGACAAATCAACAAGTCTTATCTCTATATGTTCTCTTCCAATGTTGGGTAGTCTTGGATGAGCAGAAACAGAATATTTTCTTTCATCTTTTCTTGTAGAATAAGGATTTTCTTTTTGAAAAGAATAAGGATTTTCTTCCTTTTTTCTTTTCTCTTCTTCTCCTAAAAATGAAGAAGCTAAAGAATTAAGTCCGAAATTTTGTTCTTCTTGGAAAAAGAGTTCATCTTCAAGAGAAATCTTTTTTGGTTGCTGTTTTTTTGTTTCTTCTATTGGAATAAATTCTAAAGATAGCTCTTTCTGGCTTTCTTCTTCTGGCAGTTCATCTTTTTTTTCTTCTTGTTTGTTTTTTTCTATAGTTTCTTCATCTTTTTTCCTAATCTCTGCCCAATCTTTCCCCTTTTTTTTAGTTATTTTTTTTCTTTTTTTCATGTAGTAAATTAAGAAAATAAGATTTATTTATTTTTCTATATTCTTTCAATAATCAAAATTTTCTGGTGAAGAAGCCATTGCGTGAGCTTTCTTATAAACATCATAAACACTATAAAGAAAAGCTTTTGCGCTTTCGGCAGCACTTTGCCTTATTATCTCTTCTATGTAGTTATCTTTTCTTATATCTTCTGGTTTTTCTATTTTTTTCTTTTCTTTCTTCCCCGAAGACCTGAATAATCCTGAAAAAATAGAAAACAAAGCAGAAAAAGGATTTATGTCCTCTTCTGATTTAGTTTCTTTTTTTTCTTTTTTTTCGTTACCTAAAAAATGCTCTAATTCTTCTTTCAGTGTTTCCAAAGATTGGTTTGTATTTTTTTCAAAAAATCTTATTCCCTCGTCCAAGTTTGCTTTTTCAAATTTTTTCTTTATCAAATCCAATTCTTCGGAATTTAGTGCGTATGATTCAAAGGTTATATCTACCCTTCCGCCGAAACCAAAGGCCATATCACCTCTTTGAGAAACTCTTTGGCTATAGTGTCCTCTATAATTAAAAGAAATTAGAACACAGGCAAAATAATCTCTTGATGGAATATATCTTGGGAAATGCTTAGAAAAATTTGAAATACTCTCTGGTTTAATCTTTTTTTTGCCCAAAATTGTAAGTTCAAAAATAGAGGTAGAGAAAGCATTTACTAACGAAGGATCTTTTTCATTCCCTGTTTGATTTAATTGTTCAAGTGCTTTTAGGTAAGGAGAAATCCAAGAAGAGTAAAGTTTAACTGTTTCTACTTGGCTTCTAAGATAGTTTTTTTCTATTTCATATCTATTTCTTAATTCTTTTTCTGAAAGTTCTTTCCACTCCAAAAACTCCGATAAACGCGGAATCAAAATTCTTTTAACTTGATCATTGAGCACTTCATTTTTCTTTACATCTTCAATAGAATTACAAACCATAAAAGCATCTCTCAAGGTTGTAAAACCCAGCTCAAAACTCATTTGATTTATGCTACCCCTACCTTTTTTTATGTCAACATTATCCATCCAAATTTGTTTTAAAGCCAACATTCCTGCTTCTCTTTCTTCTTTTTTTTCTGATTTTGCTTTTTCATAATGTTTAAGGCGAATTTCAAACTCTTTTAAGTCGTAAAGAAGATTTATGATGGACTTAATAACCTGATTTATTGCCCCTAGATATGTAGAAACTTTTTCTTGTAAAGTGCCTTTTTTTCTTCCGAATTCATCAAAGTGGCCCGAGCCAGGTGTCGTTGTAAAGTTATCAACTATTTTTTCTACGTCGTAACCAGCGTCTTTTACAAAGTCAAGAAGCCAATAATAAACTGGTTCAATTTGGTTTGTTTGAGCATCATAAGTGAGTTTAAAAGAAGAAAGAGGATCTTTTCCAGAAACTTCTTTTATTATTTTTTTGAAATCTGCCATAAATTATTAATAAAAAATATCTTTTTAATCTTTACTGAAAAGAAACTTTTTAAAACCTTCTTTTGTATAAACTTTAAGCCCGCTTCGCATAGTGGTATTGCACGGCCCTGGAGAGGCCGGCCCTTCGGGGCTCCCAGGTTCGATTCCTGGAGCGGGCGTTTTTTTGATTATTATTTTATTGAAAATTAAAATAGCTATAGCTATAAATAAAAGGAAAGGTTCAGCTTTCTATAAAAAATAAAAAATCAACCAAATAGAGCTGCCAAACCTTCTGCTGCTTCTGCTTTTGGTTCTTCTTTCTTTTCTTCTTTTGGTGCTTCTGTAGCACTTCCTTGGCTTGGAGAAACGGCTACTAAACTTGCGTTTGCAAGTTGTTCGTCGATATTAACGCCGTTTAAGGAAGCCACAAGAATCTTGACTTTGCCTTCATCAACATTTGCTCCTGCGGCGTTTAGAACCTTGTTTAAGTTCTCTTCATTTATCGGTTTTCCAAGTCTATGCAACAGAAGTGCTGCATAAATGTATTCCATCTTATTGTTTTTCTCCTGATTTAGTTTGAGCATCAACCAGCTTTTTTAATACACTTTCATGCAAAGCAGCTTTTGAAAGTATAAAAGGTAAGCTGTCTTTTGAAATCCAGCATATTGAGACAGCAAAAGCTAAACCTCTTGAGTATTCTTCGTTTAGGTTTTTTAATGTTTCTTTTTTGTCTAACTTTACACTCGTATATATTTTTCCGTCGGAAAAAGCTACTATTGGTTCAAGGCCTATTTCGAAAGGAGTTATGTCTAACTTTGCTAAGATTGTTGCTTTTTCTTGGGAGATTTTCTCTCCTTTTTTGACAAATAAAGTATCTTTAGCTATAGCAATTTTTCCTCCCTCAACTTTTGGTTGCAAACCGACAGAGCTTAATAAGGAGATGTCTGGTCCTGGAGCCAAGTTTGTTGGCCCTGCTTTTACCCAAATATCCTCGATAGCTTCTTGGCCTGCTCTTGCTTTTGCAGGAGTTTTATTATCTGCTAATAAAGATATTATCTCAAAAGCTTCTCCATCAGAAAATATTAGAACATAATCAGCATTTATATATTCAAGAACTTTTTTTAGGTTTTCATCTTTTGTTTCCTCTATTGCAATTTTTATTAACTTTTTCTTAGCAACCTTCAAAACAGCCTTCTCTCTTATTTTTTTTCTTATTTGCTGAAGCTGTGCAGCTTTTAGATTTTTTGTTGAGCATACTAAGATTGATCTTTTTTTTACAAGGTTTGCTATTTCTTTTACTTCTTTTTTCTTACTCTCAGGTATAGGTTTGTTTCTTTTCATTTTTCGATTTCGTAAGGTCTGCTCATAGTTAATTTAATTAAAATATTTTTAATATTATCTTTCTTAAGAGGAAGTAATTCAGTTATAGATTTTATTGCACTTTCTATATTTTCTTTTATTTGTTCATCAGACATATTCTCTTTTCCTACTGGAATTTTTATACTTCTTTCTTTAACTCTTATTCTTATCGACTTTTTCATTTTTTCTATCATTTCTTTTATTGTCTCTTTGTCTTCTTTAACAATAACTCCTAATTGAGGAGAGGGCATTTTCCCGCTTGGTCCAAGAGCTCTACCAAATTTTGCGGCAACATCTTTCATTAAAGGAGCATAAGCAATAAACATGTCGTAGCTTTTTGCTAGTTTTTTTAATTCTCTGTTTGTTTTATATGAATCAAAATTCTCTTTTAGAATACAGTCAACTCCTTCAACCTTCTTTGTCAAGAAAGCAGCTATTTTTTTTTCTGTTCCATTCGGAACTTGAATAAAAGAATTTATCGTTTGTTTTCTGACGTCTATTTTTTGTAGATTTATTATAAGATCAACGCTTTGTATGAAATTCCTTTTTTCTTCTTGCCTTAATTTTTTTATTGCTTCTTCTATAGAATAAGCTTCTTTTTTTTGTTGTTCATTAATTACATTATCTTTTTTTTCGATTGTTTGTTCTTGTTTTTCTTTTATTTTAGGAGTATTTTCGCCTTTCTTGGCTTTTTCTCCTTTCTTAACTTCGCTTTTAGCTTTTTTTTCTGCCATTTTTATAAATACCAGAGAACACTTATCCTACCACACTTCATTTGAAGTTCCTTTCGGACGCGGTGGTCTGGTAAAATTTTTTATAAAAGAGGGTTTTTAAATTTGTTGGTTATATCATATAAATACTTTTAAAGAGGTTTTATTCATTAAACATATGATTTTAGTAGCTTTGCTTTCAAAAGGAGAAGGGACATGGGGTCAAGTGGCAGGTCTAATAAAAAGGGGAAACTGGGAGAAAGTTATCCTGGTCGGAGACAGATTTGCTATGAATTTTCATATAGACACACCTAATTGCGAGTTTGTTGAAGTTGACTTAGGAAAACCGATTATTCTACTTAAAAAAGAGTTTTTAGAAAAACTAAAACCAAGATTAGACAAAGATTTTAGTTCAGAGGTTGCTTTGTCTATTGCTTCTGGCGATGGAAAAGAGCATATGGCTTTGATCTCTTCCTTACTTTCAATTCCCGTCGGAGTAAGATTTACTGCTTTAACTAAAGAAGGTGTTGTTTTTTTGTAGAGAAAGATGTCAGAAAGACCTATATATAACATTTAAGTAGGTCTTGCATATGTTCCTACCAAGACAAGGTTTAACGAAAAAAAATTTAGAGAAGAATTTGCTAGAACTTTGATAGACCTTTGTGGGGATTTTTATGTTACAACAGGAGGAAGAGTAGTTAAAGTTAGTGTTCCCGGATTAGGAAGTTATTATGTTGAAATTGAAATAGACTTTTTTGGGAAGCCAGCTTCTTTATACTTTTACACAGACCCTGAAAAGAGAGGAATACCTGCAATAGATTACTTCGAAAAGAGGCACGGGAAATTTTTTTTGAGAAATGTGAGACAAGCTGCACAAATTCCTACGAATAGATAGGCCTTTGTTCCCCAACTAGCAGTTGATTGATTAACTAAGGTTTTTTAATTTTCATCTCTTTTTTATTTTTACCCAAAACAAAAACACAACTCTTTTCATCTTCGGCAAGAATTTTCCATTTTTTTTCATTTTTTTCTAGATTTTTGTTTAATTCAATCAAAATTTTTTTAGCATAATTTTTAATTTCTTTATGAGTTGGTTGTTTATCATATCCTATTCTATCTCTTGCTGCTCCAATAGAAGTAAATCCTTTTATATGAATAAAATCTGGGCAAGCTTTTTTGATTAAAAAAGAGTATTCTTTAACATTTTCATCAACCATGTTTGTCAAGTCGTTTAGTGGGATTTGGTTATTTGTGCCTTTTTTTACAAGGGTTAATCTAATACAACGACGACATTTTCCTTTTAGTTTTTTTATTACTTCTAAGCTTTTGTTAAATCTTTTCCACGCATCTTTATTAAGTGAGTTATGCCACTTTCTAAATAAATCTTCATTTGGAGCGTTTAAAGAAATTGTTAATTGTGTTGGCAGAGCATTTTCCTTTTCTAGTTTCTTTAAAACTTCCGGATGCTGTCCATTTGTTACTAAAAAAGAAATTGCTCCTCTTCTTCTTATTTCTTTAATTAACTCCGTTATTCTTGGATAAAGCGTCGCTTCTCCGGAAAGAGACATTGTAAATAATGTTGGTTCAAAAGATTCTTCAAGCTTTTTTCTGTTTATTCCTTTTCTTCCGCCAAAACCAGTTAAGAGCTTTTTTCTTTCTTTTATAATTCCATCAAGAATCTCTTTTGGACTTTCATTTGTTAGAGGGACTTTGTTTCCTAAATTCATCTCGATTGGTCTCCAACAATGCAAACATTTATGATCGCACCACATTACGCACGGAGAGAATTGACAGCATCTAGCAGAGTCTATTCCATAGAATTTTTGTTTCCAACAGCCCTCTTTTCCTCGTATTGCTTCTTTTGTCCAATGACAAACCTGAACTGCAGAAGTTTCTCCGAAGAGACCATAACTTTTTTTTCTTAATTCTTTTCTTATTCTATTATTCATCAAAAAATAAAAAAAATATGATATAAAAACTTTTTTAAAAATAAAAAAAAAGAAAAAAATAAAATTTGAATTTACTTACTTCTTTTTTTCTTCTTTTTTGCTGCCATTTTTTTTCCCTCTTTAATTATAATATAAAATAAACACTTATTTATATAATTTTCTTTAAAAAACCAATCTTCCAAATAACCAAGAAAGAATAATTAGAAGGAAAGACAAAATCATTGTCGATGAAAGAATTTTATGAATTTTTTCTGTTTTTTCTTTTGATTTTACAATAGACAAAATTAACAAATAGCTAAATCTTCCGCCGTCAAAAATTCCAAAAGGAAGCATATTAAATAGTGCAACAAAAAAATTTATCATCATGCACCACCACATTAAATAATAAATATACTCTGCTAGATCGTTATTTATTGATGATTTATATAGAACAAAAGGATTTTTTATTGAACCTATTTTCATAATGATTCTTTTTATAGGATTTTTTTCATTTGCTACTAATATTCTTATTTCTTCTTCAGTTACTATTCTTAATCCAATAAATCCCATCGATGAATTTAGAGGATGTTCTTCAAGTTTAACCTTGTTAGTTTTCTCCTGATTGTTTATTTCTGTTTTGATAATTACTTCTTCTCCAGGTTTTTTTTCTTTTAATGCTTCTTTAATATCAGAAGAACCTCTTATTTTTTTTCCATCTATTTCCGTTATATATCCAGAAAGATTGTTAATTACAACAGGAGAATATAAAAGAACTATTATTTTTTCGTGGTCGGAAAGATTTTCCTTTATAGCATTTAGGAAATCTGTATTTGCTAAATATTTTCTTCCGTCTTCACTTTTTATCAGTGTTAAATTATTCTCTAGTTCTCTTATTTCAGTTATGTTATTTGGGCTTATATCAACTGCC
Source organism: Candidatus Pacearchaeota archaeon (assembly GCA_038885615.1). GTDB lineage: Archaea > Nanobdellota > Nanobdellia > Pacearchaeales > GW2011-AR1 > CAKZRD01. The sequence goes on along the minus strand of JAVZZP010000001.1, from coordinate 36,438 downwards.
GAAGGAATTATTAAATAACCGCTTGGTTTATAAAAGGAAAAAAAGAAAATCATAAGAATAACTGCGAAAAATATTGCTAGAAGGGTATTTGCGAAGACACCTGCCCCAAGAGTTGCCATTTGTTCATTATTTTTCTTTTTTCTAAATTCCTTATCGTCTTGTTCTACAAAAGCTCCTAAGATAGGCCCTAAAAAAAGAAAGCCAGTTGATTTTATCTTTACTTTATATAAAACCATATAAAGACCGTGAGCCATCTCATGAAATAATGCAACAATAGAAAAAGCTATTATAAAATAAACAAAATAAAAGTTCGGAAAAAAACTTTTCATACCAAATAACTGGGGGAAATAAGGTATTACCGGTGCTATAGGTGGAGCACCTTCTGTTTTCTCTATTACTTCTTTAGGATTTGTTACATAGAGATAGGCTTGCGTTAATACAAGCAGGATAACTGCTATCATTAGTAATATTGATATACCAATAATAAAAAAACTCATTTTTTGAAGAAGTTTTTTGTGCTTGTTAGAGAATCTATTCATAAATTCTATTCCGATTTTTGTTTTATACAAAAAAATCAATCCTTCTCTCTTGAGATTTTTTCTTTTTTTATAGAGAAATAAAGATACAAATACGCAAAATAAAAGAAATAAAACCAGATCTATTATGATTATTTTATTCATTTTTTTCTTGCAGCTCTAAAACTTTTTGATTTACATCTTCTGCAAGAAACTTTTCCGCTTAATATCTTTGAGGGGTCAATCCTTATTTTCTGTTTGCAAACTTTGCAAAAAAAAAGATTTTTAAATAATCTCCTCTGAGCTGCAGGAATTTTTGTAGCCATCTATAAAACTCTTTTTAAAATTTTAGTTCCTTCAACATCCCAATATTCAACTTCTTTTCCTTCAGCAATATTTTCTTTTACTTCTTCATTTAAATCTAACTCAAAATTTTCAAAACTTTCGCTGTCCATTATGTTTACTTTATTCCCCGATATTGAAAGAACTTGTGCTTTTCTTTTGTCAATCATTGGAACTTCAAATCTTTCATGCCCTGGGCACATTAAAACTTTTTTCTTTCCGTCTATCACCGAAACTGCTTCCATTCGGCATTTGCTGGCACCATGTTTTCCGGTTTTAGAAACTTCCATTGATTTTATGCAATAACCTTCTCCTTCTATGAGAACATAACTCCCGACCCTTAGTTCTGTTGCGGATACGACTTTTAAAACCATAAAAATCTTAAAAAAAGTTTATTTAAAAAGGTTTCTCTTGATTTTGCAAAATCTTAAAAAGCCATTTTTGGAATTCTTTTTATGGAAAAAATTAAAGAAAAAGATTTTATTGAAATAGAATTTGTAGCTAAAACCAAAGAGGGGGAAATTTTTGATAGCACTAAAAAAGAACATTCAAAACTCTTCGGTAAGGAGGACTTAAAACCATTAAAAATTCCTCTTGGTTTCGGTTTGATTTTAAAATCCTTTGAAGATGAAATTGTTGGAAAGGAAATTGGAAAAGACTATGTCATAGAGATAAAATCAGAGAAAGCTTTTGGCAAAAGAAATCCTTTGTTAGTTAAGATGATTTCTATAAGAAACTTTAGAGAACAAGGAATATCGCCTGTTAAAGGAATGCAATTTTCTTTCGATGGAAATCTCGGAAGAATTATTTCTGTTTCTGGCGGAAGAGTTTTAGTTGATTTTAATAATCCTCTTGCTGGAAAGGATATCAGTTATGAGTTTAAAGTTCTGAAAAAAATTGATAACAAAAAAGAGCAACTAGACTCATTACAAGAATATTTTTTCAATAAGGTTTTTGAAAGTGAGATAAAAGAAGATAAGGCAGTTGTTAAAGTAGAGAAAAATTTTTTGCCCTTGTTTGAAGCATTAAGAAGGAGATTTGAGGAAATTTTGGGCTTGTCCTTGGAGATTGTTAAAGTTTAATTTACAAATGCTTTTAAATAGTGGTTTCTTAGTTTAATTATGGCTTATATAAAAGAAAGAGGCAATTTTTCTCCACAAACGGAATTCGATAAAGAATTAGAGGAATTTCTTAAAAAACAAACAGCTAGAATAAAGGTTATTGGTATTGGTGGTGCTGGAAATAATAGCATTTCTCGTATGAAGGAAGTCGGGATTAAGGGGGCAGAAATTATTGCGATAAATACCGATGCACAAGATCTTCTTTATACTGATGCGGATTTTAAAATTCTTATCGGCAAGGAAATTTCAAAAGGGCTCGGCGCAGGTTCGAACCCAAGAATTGGCGCGGAAGCAGCAAAAGAGCAATCTCACGAGATAAAAAAAAGTTTAGAAGGGGCAGAGATGGTTTTTATAACATGCGGGCTCGGTGGTGGAACGGGAAGCGGTGCTGCTCCTGTAGTTGCAGATATAGCAAAAAAGAATGGTGCTTTAACAATAGGTGTTGTTACGTTGCCTTTCACAGTTGAAGGAAAAAAAAGATTAGAAAATGCCTATGAGGCACTAGAGAAATTAGAGTCTATAGTTGATACTTTGATAATAATTCCTAATGATAAACTTTTAGAACTTGCTCCTGATTTGCCTTTGTCAACTGCTTTTAAAATTGCTGATGAAATTTTAACTAATGGGGTAAAGGGAATTACAGAGCTTGTAACAAAAACAGGTCTTGTAAATTTGGATTTTGCTGATGTGAAGACAGTTATGTCTGGCGGCGGAGTTTCCCTTATAAGCATAGGTGAAGATGAGTCAAAAAATAGGGCGGTCGAAGCAGTAGAGAAAGCTATTTCTAATCCTCTTTTGGATGCAGATATATCTAACGGAACAGGTGCCTTGATAAATGTTATCGGCGGTGAAGATTTGTCTTTGGCAGAATATAAAAAAGTTATAGAATTGGTAGGAGAGAAACTTTCTCCTGACGCAAAGATTATTTCTGGAGCACAAATTTCAAAGGATTTAGAGGGCACATTAAGAGTTATGCTGATTATTACAGGTGTAAAGAGCAGCCAAATAGTAGGGGAGAAGAAGTCGCTAGAAGAAAGAAGAAAAGAAGAAATGTCAAACGAGCTTGGAATAGAATTTTTGGAAGAATAAATTTATAAATATCTCTTCATAGAAATTATTATGGGAATTGGTTCATTTTTAAGAAATCAAAAAGAGCAATATCTTAGGTTATGGAGAGTTATGAAAAAACCTTCTGTTGAGGAATTAAAGCTTATTACAAAGGTTTCTGCTATTGGTGTTTTAGTGCTTGGTGCGATAGGCTTTTTTATAAATCTTCTCTTTATTTTTTTAAAGCGATAGATTTTTAAACTACTTTCTTTTATCTTTTTAAGCTAATTCTTAAATATTTAAGAGTTAGTTGGAACTAATGGGACTAAATTTTGAAGATTTTGAGTATCTTGGAGAAGGGAAGGAAAAACCAGAAGAGGATAAAAATAGTAGCATAAAAGAAATTACCGAGGAAAAAAAGATAATTGAAATAGAAGAAAAGAAAGAAGAACTTCCCATTGAAGAACAAAAAAAAGAATCTTTTATTTTTGTTGTAAAAGTTAGTGCAGGCAAAGAGAAAAAATCTTTTGAGATGATTTCGGATAGGATTAAATCTAAGAACTTAGAAGTTTATTCATTGGTTAGACCGCATGGGTTAAGAGGTTATCTTATAATTGAGGCAAAAGACAAGGAGAACGCTGAAGAGGCATGCTACAACTTGCCTTACACAAAAGAAATCTTGTCAAAAGATCTTTCCTATGATGAAATAAGGAATATGGTTGAACCTGCAATTCAAGAAATTAATATAGAAAAGAATGATATAGTTGAAATAATTGGAGAACCTTTTAAGAAAGAACAAGCTAAGGTTGTTAGAGTAGATAAACTTAAGGGAGAAATTGTCGTTTCTTTATTGAATGCAGTCATACCCTTGCCAGTTAGTGTAAAAATAGATAATGTTAGAGTAATAAGAAAGGAGGGGGAGGAAAAAAGTTAATTTTAAAAAACCTTTCTCTTTTTTAAGGACATGAAAATAAAACTTCTTGTTGATGGCGGTAATATGAAACCTGGGCCAGCAATAGCTCAGCAAATAGGTCCATTAGGAATTAATATGGGAAAAGTTATCTCTGAGGTTAATTCTGCTACTAAAAATTTTTCAGGTATGCAAGTTCCGGTTGTTCTTGATGTTAATCCAAAGACAAAAGAATTTAAGGTAGAGGTTTTGTCTCCACCAGTTTCTGCTTTGTTAAAAAAAGAAGCAGGTATAGAACTTGCCTCTGGAGAGAGGAAGAAATATCAATGTGGAAATTTAGCAATAGAACAAATAATCTCCGTTACTCAACAGAAATATCCCAATTTATTAGCCAAAGATTTTAAGAAAGCGCTTTTAAGTGTTTTAGGAAGCGCAATGTCAGCAGGTTTTTTAGTTGAGAGCAAAGACCCAAAAGAAGTTATTGAAGAAGTTAAACAGGGCAAATATGACAAAGAGATTTCATCTCAGAAGACAGAAGCTTCTAAAGAAAAGATGCAAGAACTAAAGGCATTTTTCTCTAAGATTAAGACAGAGCAAGACGCCAGAAAGAAAGCTGAAGAAGAAGCAAAAGCTGCTGAAGAAGCAAAGAAAGCTCAAGCGACACAACAACAAGGAGCGCAAACTCCATCACAAAACCCTCAGAAAAAATAAGAAAAGAGATAAAATTTTAGGAAGATTTTTATAAAATATTAGTATATCTTTAGAATTTTAAAAATGACTCCTTCAAACATTGTTAAGGTTCAAATGATGAGTATGGGGCCAAATAAAGCAACATTTAGTTATGCTGATTTAGAAAAACTACAAATTTTAGAATTGTCTTACAAGGGAGTAAATATTTCAATGTTGATTTTATTGCCAAAACAAGGGGAATATTATGATTATGAAACAGGAGAAAGAATTGTCTATAATTATACTCTTAAAGATATAGAATTATCTGCTGAAAAAATGAATGAATACAATCACAGATGAAAGAAACAAAACTTGATTCAATATCGCTTCCAAAATTTGAATTTGATACCAAATACTTTATGAAAGACATTAAGTGCTATTGGCATGCCTAATGCATTTGGCGTAGCCGATTTCTTTGGAATGGACGGAACAGCAAACCTGCAAATTAGCCAAGTAATTCATCAAGCATTTGTTAAAGTCGATGAAAAAGGTACAGAAGCAGCAGCCGCAACAGCAGTTGGAATGAGGGCGACTGCCGCGATGCCAAGAAGCGTATTCAGAGCAGACCATCCATTCATATTTATAATTCAAGAAAAAGGAACAGGAAATATTTTGTTTATAGTTAGAGTAACTGATCCTACAAAAAAATAAATTAACTTTAAAAACTATTTTTCTTTAAATTTTCTAGGGGTTATGGGGTAACCTGGTTAGCCTACGAGCTTTGGGAGCTTGTGATCCCGGTTCAAATCCGGGTAACCCCATTACAAAAATTTAAAAAGCCAGTTTTAACATAATCTTTATGGGAGCAAAAACAAAGAAGGTTAAATCTGCTGGAAGATTTGGCGTTGGTTATGGTAAGCCAAAAGAAAGATTGGTTCTAATCGAAGAAAAACAAAGAAAAAAACAAAAATGCGTTTTTTGTAAGGGGAGAACAAGAAGAGTTTTTGCCGGAGTATGGCAATGTGAAACTTGTGGAAAAAAATTTTCAGGAGGTACTTATTTTTTGGAAAGTTTTAAATAACTTTCTTTTTTTATTAAAAATATGGTTACATATAGATGTTTGGACTGCGGGGAGAAGGTAAAAGATGAAGTTCTAGAAAAAAGATTTTTATGTCCTAAATGCGGGTCTAGGATTTTTTTTAAACCGCGAAATAAACCGAAAGTTGTCAAAACAGATTAATGACCGAGGTTTCTTTTGATAATTTAAGCGGAGAAACAAGAAAAAAAATTCAGCAAATACAGATTTATGAGCAAAACTTTCAACAGTTGCTTCTTGAAAAACAAGCAATTTCTCTTGAAATAGAAGAATTGGAGAATTCTTTGAAGGATTTAGAAAAATACGAGGGGGAAACATTTAAGATTATTGCTGGTCAGTACATTATTAAGATTAATAGAGAGAAGATATTAGAGGAAATTGCCAATAAAAAGGAAGTTCTTTCTCTTCGAATAAAAAATCTTGAAAAACAAGAAAAGGATTATGTAGAAAGAATGGAAGATCTACAAAGAGAAATTATGAATGAAATAAATAACACAAAAATATAAAAAAGTTTAAATACTATTATTTTTTAATTTTAATATGGTTTTCAATTTTTTCAAAAAAAAAGAGAGAGAAGATGGAGAGAGCCCTGATTTTATAGAGATAGATCAAAATGTTAAAGTTCAGGAATCAAAAGTTTTTGTTAAAACATTCACACTAAAAGCTTATGAGGATGTTAATAATATTCTTAATGCCCTCAGAGAGGGTTATACCATTGCTGTTATAGACACAAAATTTCTAAAGAACAAAGATGTTGTTGAACTAAAAAGAGCAGTTTCTAAAATAAAGAAAACTGTTGAAGCAATGGAGGGTTCTATTGCAGGTTTTGGAGAAACAACAGTTATTGCTGCTCCACCTTTTGCAAAAATTCAAAAAGGGTCTGTTACCGAAGAACCTAAAAAAAGGCCAACAGAGCTAGAAACTTTTGATTGAACTTTAATAGCAGAGATAAGGTTTATTCTTGATTAAAATTTTTTAATCTGTTCAAAATCGGAGAAAGAAAATTTATCAACCATATAAAATTATTTCATCGGAGCAAGAAGAAATATTGTTAGAAACTTTTTGCTTTTGCCAATTTTTTAAGAGCATTTATGGCGAGTTTATTATCTTATGCTTGCTATGCTGAAAACCGTTTTTAAAGCTACTATTATTGTTGCTGGAACAAACATTACCATTAAGGCAGCAAGAATATCGCTTAAAGAAGATAATATTGGAACTTTTGAAACATAAACTAAAGCAGTTTGTCCGAAACCGCTGACTATTACTAAAGACAAAGAAGCAACTAAAAAAGTAAAAGAATCTTTCTCATTAAAGTTGAATAAACCAACACCTACTCCTAGAATTACCAATAATATATAGGGAATGCCGCTGCTTCTTATGTCTAAAGTAGTTTGCAGAATTCCAACAAGAACTGCTAAGATTACTCCTATTAAAAAAGCATATGCCCCAAGCAAGTTTTCCTTTGATTTAACCATTCTTTTTATTGTATCTTAGTTTTTATAAACTTTATGAAATCCCAAAACCGAAAGATTTATAAAGGTGTTGTAACTATAGAATTACATCATGGAAAGAAAAAAAAAGTTTATCGTCGGAATGTTTAGTTTTTTAGTTTTATTAAGCTTGTTTAGCTTAGCAAGTGCATCTTCTTTTAGCATTAGTGGAGAAACTTCAAAAAACGCAAATCACAGTTCTATTGTTACAGGTTATTTAACAATAAAAAACACAAATTCTTCTGTCAATTTTAGCGCTGTTAAAATAATAAGTCAAAACGGAAACTTAAGTTTTTCTTACTCTCCTGATCCTTTTTCTTTGAATTATAATGAAGAAAAGAATGTAAGTTACTCTATAACCATTCCAGCACATCTATCTCCAGGAGTTTATAATTTTAATTATATAATAAATGCTACAAATAATAGTGTTTATAATGAAACAAAAACAGGTCAAATAGCAGTAAATGTTCAAGCATCTTCATCTTTAGAAATATTAAATTCTCCCATAGTGGTTTATGAAGGAAAAAATACAACAATAATACAAGTAAAAAATACAGGAAATACTCAACTAGAGAATGTTATTCTAACAATAGAGAATGGAACAGTTAAATATACTCTTTTGACAGGTGCACAAACAATAAACGCCGGAGAAACAAAGAGTTACACTGTTCTTGTTGATTCCTCTGATGTTGGCACTACTTTAACTTCATACACAAATAACCTTAATGCAACCTCTGGAAGCATTGTAGCAGCAGGTCAAATAAAATTTGAAAAATCTTATTGCAGATTCGGAGAGAATTCTTCTAGTTACATTAAAATTACAGAAATAGAAGACAGATCTTCAGGAGATGATTGGGAGTGGTCTCCATTAAAAGAAGTTTCTTTAAGAATTGAAGTTGAAAATAGAGCAGATTCTTCAAAAAGAGTGACTGTTAAGATTGGTCTTTATGATACTGTTAAAGCTAAATTTGTTGAACTTAAAGACGGAGAAAAAGAATTGGAGCAAACAATAAGAATTAGCGACGATGATGAGGAAGTGTTTAATTTTGATTTTAAGCTTCCTGCTGATCTAAAATCAGAAGGTGGAAGATACAGACTATATGTTAAAGCATATGAAAGAAATTCTGAAAGAGAAACTTGTGATGCAGACTATCAAACAATAGAAATAGACTTTGATGAAGATGTTATTGCAGAAATCTTAGAGATGCCTTCTCTTTTAAGCTGTGGTAGTCCAGCTTTTGTTTCTTTAAGGGTTTTTAATTTAAATCTAGGAGATGACGAGAAAATGAGAGTAAATCTTTATAGCAATGAGCTAGGTTTAAATCTTTATTCAGAACAATTTGAGCTAGACGAGGAAAAAGACGAAGTTGTTTCATTTAATTTTGTTGTGCCTGAAGGAAAAGAAGAAAAGTCATATAGAATTACATTTTATTTAGAGCATGATTACAGAGAGAGCTTAGATGCTTATAGGCAAACAGAAAACTTGGGTGTTTATACTGTAAGAGTTGCTGGGGACAAATGTAAACCATCTTCGCAACCTTTAATAAATGCAAGATTAGCTAATGGAACAGAAACAAAAGTAGGAGCAAACTTAGATGTAGAAATAACAATAAAAAATACTTTATCAACACAACAGAATATTTTTGTAAGCTTAAATGACTATGAAAGCTGGGCAAAATCTGCTTCATTAAACGAAACAAATTTTGTTTTAGCACCAAATCAATCTAGAACAATAAAAGCGACTTTTGTTCCAACAAAGGAAGGGAATCAAGAGTTTAATGTTAAAATCCTTTATGGCTTAAATTCAAAAGAGCAGAGAATATCTGTTTCAGTACAACCAGCAGAGGAAAGCTTTTTTACAAAAGCATATAACAATCTTAAAGAGAATTTAACATACTATTTGACAATAGCAATAATAGTCTTAGTTATTTTGATAATAATTGTTCTTGTGATAAAGTTCGCCAGAAGAGTATAATTTTTTAAACTCTTTTCTCTTTTATACTTAATGAAAGATATTAAAAAAGTATATTTTTTGTTTATCCGTTATATCATCATCTTTTTAGCAGGGCTTGGGGGAGGTCTAATTTTTTACAAAATTTTTCTTTTTCCGACGGTCTTTTTGTCAGCAAAACTTCTTTCTTTTTTCGGAGAGGCCTATTTTATTAAGGATTTTATTATTTTTAGCGATATTCCAATAGAAATCTCTAAATCTTGCGTTGCAGCAGCAGCTTATTATTTTTTCTTTATTTTGATATTATCTATGGAGCTAAAAGCAAAAGATTACTTTAAGCTTCTTTTCTTTAATTTTGGGGTTTTTCTATTGGTAAATGTTGTTAGAATTTTTTTTATGGCCTTTTTGATAGAAAAATCTTTTTTTGACAGTGTTCATATGTTAGTTTGGAATTTTTTTTCAACGATTTTTGTCGTCTTAATCTGGTTTTCCTCAGTTAAACTTTTCAATATTAAAAAAATTCCTGGTTATGATGACTTCGTTTTTTTAAAAAGTTTGATTAAAACTAAAAAAAGAAAAAATTCCATAAGAAGCCATCAAAACAATAACTCCGGCTATTAAAACTCCAAGGGATATTGCTAAAATGCTCTTTTTTCTTTCTAGGCCAAAAAGCCATGCTAAAAAAGTGCCTGTCCATGCTCCTGTGCCAGGCAGAGGAATAGCTACAAAAATAACTAAAGCGAGATAACCAATTTGGTGAAATTTTCTTTCAAATTTTTCCTGTTTTTGTCTGGTTTTTTCTATATACTCGCTAAAAAGCCTTTTATAGGTTTTTATTCTTAAAAATCGTTCATGTAAAAAATCAAAGAAAAAAAACAAAATAAATATTACTAAAATGTTTAAGATAACAACAAATGAAAAATAAGGCCAAACCGAGATATTATTTTTTAAGCAATAATTAACGACAATAGGTAAGCCCAATCTTAATTCTGTTATTGGTGCTACAGTCAAAAGAAGAGCTACTAGAATTTCAAAATCCATTAATTAATTCTTATTTTCTTTTTGGTTTATTTGCTCTACAACTGCCATAATGTATCTTTCAGCAACTTTCAAATATTCACAATTTGCAACATTCAACCTATAGCAGTTTTCACTTTCCATTTCTATAGAATTTTTGTCTGCTTTTTTAACAAGAATTATTGTTCTTCTGTTTGAGGCATTTGAGCAATCGGCAAAGTCCATGTTGTTTCTTTCAGCTGCTTCTCTGTCCGTTAGTGCTGCTGTGACATTTTTAACCCAAGGCATAGCCCATAAAAACATTGCAAGATTTGTTTGTCCAAGAACTGCTTTGTCGCAATTTTTTATTTCTTCATCTAGAGAGATAATGACTCTTTCTGAAATAGAAAAATTCGTATTTACTGGAATTTTGTTTTTTCTTGGATCTGTTCTTAAATAAAGATTATGTATTCTGTAAACTTGCCCTTGATAAATTATCGGAAATTGTGCGTGATAAAAGTTTATTTCCCCGATTTTTTCTTTCCTAAAATCAAGGCCTGCATAATTAAAATAATTTTGATTTTGAAAATAAAAATAGCTTGCTAAAAAAACACCAAAAAACAATATTATAATTCCTAAAATCCATGCTAGTTGCTTATTTTGTTCATATTCTTCTTTAGACAAAATTATTTCTTCTTTCGCTTTTTTCTTCCTTTTGCTTTTTCTTTTTGCCATTCTAGTTTATGTCAAGTAATTTATACATAAAAGCGTCTGCTGCTTTATTGAAATCTCCTTCTAAAAAAATACAATTTTCTTCTTTTAAAACTTTTGTTTCGTTGCCATCTCTGAAAACAATTAAATGATCAGTACAATTTTTTATCGGCAAATTTTTTTCTTCTGAGCATTTTTCATCCAGGCAAGCCTCTTGAAAAATTTCTATTTCTTTTATATTATTCACAATAAGATACGCTGGTTGCTGCGAATTGACAAAATAAACTTTTTTTCCAAAATAATTAATTCCTCTCAAGTCGCTTACTAAAACATCTTTTGTTTCATTCGGCAAGTTATTAAAATAGAGAACTTTTCCGTCTTTTTGTATTGCCCACATTCCGCTGTAAAAATAAAAATCTCTTCCATTAACTTTAACTTTAAGATTGTTTTGCTCTTCTTCATGTCTGCTTAAAATGGCATAACCAATTGTAGAGAAAACTAAAATTCCGGCTAAAATTAAACTTAAGATTATGTTTTTTCTTTTTTCCTTTCTTTCTTTTTCTTCTTTTGTTTCTATTTTTCTCATTTTTTTATTAGCCAAAAAGAGCTTTTAAAGATTTTTGTTATGGAAATGAATTAAAATTATTTTAAACTTTGTTCTTCTGAAAGGCAGAAATCAATAAAACTCTTTGAAATTATACCCTTCCCTAAACTCTCATATTTTTCTATTGTTTGATAAAGAAAGTAGACTTTCCAACTCTTCTTAGGCCCGTCAATATAACAATTTGTTTTTTTCCATTAATGAAAAAATCTTCGTTAATGCTTTTCTTTTGTATGGCGGAGCAAGTTCCGCAGGGACTTTTTTTTCTCTCCACTAAGGGTTTAACAAGATTAAAGTTTCGTCTAACATAAGTTTTCAAATGGAAACTAATATGGTAAAATTAAAAAATAAAATAGCAAAAAACATCAATAAAATCAAAACAAAAAATAAAAAAAAGGAAAAAAAGGGCGTAAAGCCCTTATCTTATTTTTAAACTACTAATGTAGCAGATGTCTCGGAAGTTCCTTTGTACTTCTTGCCGACAGCTGTATCAACACCAATCTTTGTTAAGTAATTGGCTGCCTTTACAGTGTCTTCTTTCTCATAACCAGCAACAAGAAGAGCGACTTTGCCTCCTCTATTGAAGGATTGGATCAAGAATTCTCCTGCCCCAATACCTGTTGCAGCTGTGAAATCAGAAGTACATGTCTTACCACCAAGAAGCTCTGCAGCAACAGCATTAGCGCAAGGACCTCCAACAACAACAAGATTCTTTCCTGTCATTTTGTCAGTTTCGCTATCTGTTACAACTGGAAGACCTGTTGATCCTCCGGATACTGCACTGGATGCAGCTACAAAAACATCTGCGCTAACCTCGCTTCCGTGATATGTTATTATAACGGAATTAGCAGATGAGCTTGGTGTTCTCAATTCAACTTTTGTTGCTAATTCTGACTCAAGATATCTTATTGATCTGTCTTCTCCTGATATATCTACTTTTTGAGTTGTTACATTAGTATCTTTTACACTAGTTCTATTTTCAGAAGATAAAGTCTTTATATTTGCTGTAACGTTAAAAGTCTTTCCGTTAGCTATTTTTCCATCTTTATCTTCTTCTTGGAAAACAAGTGTAAATTCAGGTGCCCCAAGATCTTTATCAAAATCATTGTTTGCAGGAAGAGTTATTGTTAATCCTTCTTTTGTATATATTTTGTTGAAGGAAACTCCTGAACCTGCATTTAAAATTACAGACCTATTTCCAGCAGTTTCGTCTACTGCCGAAACAACAACCTCTGCTCTTCCGAATCTACAACTTCCGCCTGCAGCAACTTTATCACAAGTATCTCCTGTAATCTCGTTTCTTATTGTTGCTACATCAACTGTTCCATCTTTTGAAGCTCTGGCACTTACTATATATGTTTCAGCATCATTTCCAGAGACCCAAGAAAGAACAGCTATTTTTTCATTAGCACTTTCATTAAGTTTTACAGAATTTGTACCAACTACTAATTTGTTGTTAGCATCTCTTCCAAGACCTGTGTAGTTACCAACAGCTCTGTGTGTTGAGTTTGCATAAGCTAAATCAAGATTGTATGTTCCGTCTGTTATAGGAACAACCATTCTTAATTTATCAGCACCATTTCCCTCAATTTTTATCTCTTCTTTCTTTGGAAAGTTAATTCCTTGCATAACAAGTTTAACATTTTCAAATACAGGCATAGTTAATGAGGACTCTGGTGTTAAGAAAGCTTCATCATAAGGAACCCAGACCAAACTTATCTTTTTAAGCTCTGTTGCGCTGTTTCCAGTGATATAAGCTCTCAAGTTTCTTATGCTATCTTTATCATTCAACTCAACATCAGCATTATTTTGTAATTTTATTTTTCCACTGCCTATAGCAACCTCTACTTTGTGGTTGTCTCTTTCTCTGTTACCTACAACAATATCAAGCACGCTTACATAAGAGTTGTCAGATAGTTTATATGTTCCACTTTTTTTAATAGGATCTGTTAATTCTCCATTTACAAGCAATCTTACTTCTGCATTATCACTTGTTGTTCCAGAAACAGAACTAATCTCTACTGTATATGTTTTTTTATCTGTAGAGACTGTTTTTTGTTCTCCTTCTGTTACTATAACTTTATTACTTGCATCTAATAATTCTACTTTTGTATTGCTTGCAGAATGTATATAATATTTTTTACCCATTATAGTTATTTCTTTTGTTTGTAGTAATGTAGCGTTAACTTGTTGTGTAAATTCTAATTCGTATCTTAATATTTCGCCATTTGAGTTAGATTCTAGATGTATACCTACAGTTGGTTCTTCTTTTTTATAATCATAATCAGAGAAATGAGTTATTTTTAAACTTTCATTCAGTTGTAATTTTTGTGTGTATTTTCTTTCGTTATTTTCTCTGTCCCTGATTGTTCCATCTGCTAATAATTGTGGAAGATCGGATTTTGAAACAACACCTCCTCTAAAGGCAGTTGCATTTTCTCCAATACCCCACTTATCAGAAGACGCCTCTATCTTATAACTTTCTCCGCTAACACTCACGCTTCCACTAGCACCTAGTCTATTACCCAAGTCGTTTGCTATGGATGTTGCAGCATTTAGATCTGCGTTGTTTCCATAAACAACAACTGTGTCAGACGCAGCGAAAGGTGCAGGGTAGTTAGCTGCAAAAGCTCCAGCAATTGTAGCGCCTAACATCATGACGCTTCCGATTGCTGCTACTATTTTTTTGAATTTCATTTCTTTTAAACCTCCTTTCAGCACTATCAGGTTAGCCGCCTTTTCAGGCCACGCTTTCGCGTGTTCAGCTTCACTAATAGCCTGGCCGGAATCTTATGACTAGGGAATCATAAGATAAACTCTATAGAAATTTTGGCTTTTTAAAGTTTGCTCTTTTAAGGGCGATTTTTTGCGGTTTATTTATAAATCTTTCGTTTTTTAGGGTATTTTTAGGGAAAAAATAAACATAAAACAAATGCTCAAAAGAGAAAGATTTAAATATATGTTTGAAAATACCATATATAACAAAAAGATATAAAATTTACTCTAAAATGGCAACAAAAACTCTTTATTTTTATTTGAATCCGTCGGAAGATGGTTTTATCTCTAAATTTTTTAAATCAAAAGAGCAATTTGACCCTGCAGATATAGCCCAATTAAGAAAAATTCTCTCTAAAGAAAGAGGAAGAGTTCTTTATTTCCTTAAAAAAGAAAAGATAAGCTCTATTTATCAGCTGTCTAAATTGCTTAAAAGGGACTTTAAGAGTGTTTATTCTGACTTAAAAATGCTTGAAAAGTTCGGAATTATAGAATTTTTTTCTGAAAAGAAAGGTAAAAAAGATAGACTTGTACCAAGGATTTTGTATGATAGAATTGAATTTATTTTGAGTTTTTAAAAATAATATCTTTATTTATCGTCGAAAAAAAGTCCAAAAGATTTATAAAGCTACCTTATTTCTCTTTATTGAAATGGGTGAAGAATATTCTGCAAAAGACATTAAAATTCTTGAAGGTTTAGAGGGTGTAAGAAAAAGGCCTGCAATGTACATAGGAAGTACTGGAAAAGAAGGGCTTCATCATCTTGTTTATGAAATTGTTGATAATTCTGTTGACGAGTGCCTTGCAGGAGTTTGTAATTTGATTAGAATAACTTTAAACAAAGACGGTTCTGTTTCTGTTGAAGATAATGGAAGAGGAATTCCTGTCGATATTCATCCTGTTTATAAAAAGTCGGCTATGGAAATAATCGTTACAAAACTGCATGCGGGCGGAAAATTTGATAAAAAAGCCTATCAAGTTTCTGGCGGTTTGCACGGAGTAGGTATTTCTGTTGTAGCTGCTTTATCAAAGAAGATGATTGTTGAAGTTAAAAGAGATGGAAAAATCTGGATGCAGAGTTATAAAATAGGTGTTCCAGACCATGATGTTAAAGTAATTGGCACTTGCGAAAAAGGGGTTACTGGCACAAAAGTGACCTTTCTCCCAGACGATACTATATTTTCAACAACAAAATTTGATTTTAACACACTTTTAACCCGCTTTAGAGAAATTTGTTTTTTAAATCCTGGATTAAAAATAGTTTTCAAGGACGAAATCTCAGATAAAGAAGAAACAATTCATTATCCTGGAGGTCTAGTTGAATTTATTAAATGGCTCAATAGAACAAAAGAGGTTTTGCACCAGCCAATTTATTTTAAGAAAACTGGCGAGAATGACCTTTCTGTAGAAATAGCTATTCAATATAATAATTCCTATAATGACAACATACAAGGATTTGTCAATACAATAAACACTGTGGAGGGCGGTACACATGTTGCCGGCTTTAAAACAGCCCTAACAAGAGTAATAAATGACTATGCTGAGAAAAAAGGCCTTCTCAAAAATGGCGGAAAATTAGAAGGAGATGATGTAAGAGAGGGCTTAACCGCGATAATCTCTTTAAGGCTAAAAGAACCACAATTTGAAGGTCAGACAAAAACAAAACTAGGCAACTCTGAAGTTAAAGGAATAGTTGATTCAATAGTTTCTTCCGCTCTTTCAGAGTTTTTTGAGGAAAACCCAACAATAGCAAACAAAATTGCTCAAAAATCTTTAGAGGCATATAAAGCAAGGGAGGCAGCTAAAAAAGCAAAAGACTTGGTGAGAAGAAAAAATGCTCTTGGAGGGGGAGGACTTCCTGGAAAACTAGCTGAATGTTCATCAAATAAAAAAGAAAAAACAGAACTTTACATTGTTGAGGGCCAGTCTGCTGGTGGAACAGCTAAAGGAGCACGAGACAAAGAATTCCAAGCAATACTTCCTTTAAAAGGAAAAATTCTTAATGTTGAGAAGGCGAGCCCTGTTAAAGCCCTTTCTTCAGAGGAAATTGCGAACCTTATAACAGCCATTGGTACTGGTGTCGGTGAAAATTTCGATATTGAAAAATTGAGATACAATAAAATAATCATAATGACTGATGCAGATGTCGATGGCCAGCACATAAAAACATTGCTTTTAACTTTATTTTATAGGTATATGCCCCAGCTTATTGAAACAGGCCATGTTTTCGTTGCTGTTGCCCCCCTTTACAAAGTAAGAAAAGGTCAAAAAGATATTTATGTTTATTCTGACGAAGAACTAAAAAAGGTTTTGAAAGAAATCGGAGGAAAACCGGAGGTTTCAAGATTTAAAGGTCTCGGAGAAATGAACGACGAACAACTATGGGAAACAACAATGAATCCAAAAACAAGAATTTTAAAGCAAGTAACAATAGAAGATGCTGTTGAGGCAGACGAAACATTTTCAATATTGATGGGTGATGCCGTAGGTCCAAGAAGAAAATTCATTGAAGAAAATGCAAAATATGCGGAGGTTGATTTTTAAATGAATCCCAAAAAACCTAAACAAAAAGAAGAAAAACAAAAAAGTGATTTAGGCGAAACCATAATAATTATTTTCGGTGTTATTTTTATTATTTTTAATCTTTTTTTTATGGCAATTTCTTACTCTCAATTCTTTTTTATGTTTGAAGATATTGGCTTCTCAGGTTATTTTTTGTTGATTCTTGATTTTATTTTGTCAAGAGGTTTTTTCTCTTTGGTTGTTTTTGCACTTTCTTTGATTTATTTGAAAAAGATAAAAGGACTCTTTTTTGTAGTTGCAATTTACAACTTGCTTCCTTTAATAGCTTCTCTAGGTGAAATTTCTAGCTTAAAGACCTATGAAATTATCTTAGTTCTAATACTATCTTTATACTTTGCTATTTCTACCATCTACTTGGTTTATAAAATAATAAGAGGGAAAAATGAAGAAAAAAAATAAAAAAATAAAGCTTAATTGTTGCGGCGAGGAAGAATGCGATTGTAATAAAAATAACGAGGATAGTGTAGAGGTTTATGTTTGTCCCAAATGTCGAAGTGTAGAAGTTGAATTTATCTTCTCACTAAAAAACCTCTTTGGTATTATACCTAGAATGAGATGCAACAAATGTTTTTTTGAAGGAGCAATTTTTCCTAAATGGAAAATAAGCAAAAAAGCAATTGCCGCTTTTGAGAAGGAAAGAAAGAAAAAATCTAAAAAAGCTTCTTATAAAGATGAAATAAAAGAGATTTATTGTCCTAATTGCAAGGATGTTGTTCAGGTTGAAATGAAAGACGGAAGCGTGGACAGTTTCATATGTAAAAATTGTAAATTTGAAATAAAGAGGAAAAAATGACTCCTGAAGAAATTAAGCAGCAAAAGGAAGAAACAAAAACAAAAGCAGAAGCAAAAGAACTAGTTGAAGCAGAAATTTCTGAAGAGATGAGAAAGGCCTATATTGATTATGCGATGTCTGTTATTGTTGCTAGAGCATTGCCTGCTGCCGAAGATGGTCTCAAACCAGTACATAGAAGAATTCTTTGGGCAATGTACTCAATGGGGCTTGAACACAACAAACAAACAAAAAAATCAGCTAGAATTGTCGGAGATGTCTTAGGTAAATTCCACCCTCATGGAGATATGGCTGTTTATGATGCTATGGTTAGAATGGCCCAAGAATTCTCTTTAAGATATCCTTTGATTAAAGGCCAAGGTAACTTTGGAAGCATTGACGGAGATCCTCCTGCTGCAATGAGATATACAGAAGCAAAAATGGCAAAAATTGCAGAAGAGCTGCTAAAAGATATTGAAAAAAACACTATTAAAATGCTCCCTAATTTTGATAACTCCTTAGAAGAGCCAGAGCTTTTGCCAGGAAAACTGCCAAATCTTCTTTTGAATGGTGCTTCTGGAATTGCTGTTGGCATGGCAACCAATATTCCAACCCATAATATAAATGATGTTTGTGATTCTATTTTAGCTTATATTGAAAATCCTGAAATAGAAATAGAAAATTTAGCCCAAATAATTAAAGCTCCTGACTTTCCTACAGGCGGTTATGTTTCTGGTAATTTTCTTGAAATGTATAAAACGGGAAGAGGTCGTTTTGTTATAAGGGGCAAGGTCAAAACAGAAGAAAAAGAAGGAAAGCCAAAAATTATCATAACAGAAATTCCTTATCAGGTAAATAAGTCTGCCTTAATTGAACAAATAGCAGAACTTGTTAAAGACAAAAAGTTGCTCGATGTTAATGATATTAGGGATGAATCCGCAAAAGGAAACATAAGAATTGTTTTAGAGTTAAGAAAAGGCGTTGATCCTAAATTTACAATAAATCGCCTTTATAAATACACAAATTTGCAAGTTTCTTTTGATGCCATTTTATTGGCTTTAGTTAATGGTGAACCAAAAGAATTAAACTTAAAGCAATTAATTGAGGTTTATGTTAATCATAGAAGAAAAGTTATAAGAAAAGCAACAGAATTTGATTTAGACAAAGCAGAAAAAAGATTACATATTGTTGAGGGATTGATTGTTGCTCAAAAAAACATTAACGAGGTTGTTAAATTGATTAGAGCTTCCAAATCAAAAACAGAGGCAGCCGATTCCTTGAAATCAAAGTTTTCATTGACAAACGAACAGGTCGAGGCAATTCTTGAAATGAAGTTAAATCAATTGACCTCTTTAGAATACGAGAAGCTAAACAACGAAGAAAAAGAGCTTAAAGAAACAATAGAAAGATTAAAGAAAATTTTGGCTGATGAAAAAGAAATTTTAAAATTAATCAAAAAAGATTTGCTAGAATTAAAGAAAGAATACGGTGACGAAAGAAAAACAACAATTTTGGAAAATATTAAAGAATTTGAAGAAAAAGATTTGGTTGATAAGAGAGATGTTGTTATTACAATTACAGATAAGGGTTACATAAAAAGAATTGATTTGAAGCAGTATAAAGAACAAAAAAGGGGAGGAAAAGGAGTTATTGGAAGTGATTTAGCAACAGGGGATTTTGTAAAAGATTTATTAACTTGTTCTACACATGATTATTTACTTATATTTACTGATAAAGGAAAGGTGCATTGGCTTAAAGCTTATGAAGTTCCGGAAAGTGCGAAATATGGAAAAGGAAAAGCAATAGTTAATATTTTAGAATTAAAAGATGAAAAAATTTCTTCTGTTTTGGCAGTTAAAGAGTTTAAAGATTATTTGATTATGGCAACGAGAAAGGGCTTCGTTAAGAAAATAGAACTAGCAGAATTTAGCAATCCAAGAAAAGGTGGAATTAAGGCAATTGATTTGGAAGGAAAAGATGACTCTCTGATAGCAGTTAAACCACTTAAAGAACACCAAGAAGTTTTGCTTGTTACAAAAGAAGGGCAGGCATGCAGGTTTAACTCGGATGATGTTAGAGCAGTTGGAAGAAATGCTTTTGGAGTTATTGGAATAAGATTAGAAGGAAATGACGAAGTTGTTTCAATAGAAATTCTGCCTATTGAAAATCAAAAAGATTTCTCTATTCTGACAATAACAGAAAAAGGTTATGGAAAAAGAAGCGACATAGAAGATTATAGATTAACTTCTAGAGGGGGAAAAGGTGTCATAAATATCAAAGTTACGGATAAAACAGGAAAAGTTGTTACTTCTCAAAGTGTTAAAGAAAGTGATACTATTATAACCTCTACAATAAAAGGAATTGTTATAAGAAGTCCTGTAAAAGACATTAGAATTATGGGAAGGGCGACGCAGGGTGTAAGAATAATAAAGCTCCAAGAAGGCGACAAAGTAGCAGATATGACAAGAGTTCAAGAGATTGAAGAAGATAAGAACTAAACTGCGAAATTTTTTTTAAGCCAAAAAACGTTATAGCTTTATGTTGGTTCAAACTCATTTCAAAAACAAAGAAAAAATACCGAAAGATTATACTTTTGACGGCAAAAATGTTAGTCCCCCATTTTTAATTAAAGATTTGCCAAATGGAACCAAATCCCTAGTTTTGATTTGTGAGGACCCAGACGCTATAAGAGTTTGCGGATTTTCGTGGATTCATTGGGTTTTGTTTGACATTCCTGTTGAAGGGAAAGAACTCAAAATCGAAGAGGGAAAAGTTCCTTCTAAGGCAAAAAGAGGTATAAACAGCTTTAAAAATCTAGATTATGGGGGCCCTTCTCCGCCAAAAGGAACCGGAGTTCATAATTATCATTTTGTTTTTTATGCTCTAGATGATTTTTTAAACCTAAAAGAAGGTGCAACAAAAGAAGAGATTATTAAGGAAATGCAAGGCCACATTTTAGAAAAAGCTGAAATTGTTGGAACTTTTTGGAGAGATTAAAAATAACCTTCTTTATGCAAAAGCTCTGCTGTTAAAATTGCTCCGCCTGCTGCTCCTCTTATGGTATTGTGAGATAAACCAACAAATTTTACATCGTGCACATTGCATTCTCTTAATCTTCCGACGACAACAGCCATTCCATTTTCCGCGTCTCTGTCTTTTCTTGGTTGAGGTCTGTTTTCTTCATTAAGATAAATTATTGGTCTTTTTGGAGCAGAAGGCAAATTTAATCTTTGTGGTTCTGATTGAAAGTTATTCCAAATATTTATTATTTCATCTAAATTTGGCCTTTGCTCATTAAAATTAACATTAACTACTGCCATGTGTCCATCAATAACAGGTACTCTTGTACAGGTCGCAGAAATTTCAAGATTTTCTTCAATAAAGATTTTTTCTCCGTTAATTCTTCCAAAGATTTTTAGAGGCTCTTGTTCTGTTTTTTCTTCTTCTCCGTTTATGTAAGGAATAATATTATCCAAAATATCTAGAGAAGCAACTCCGGGATATCCTGCCCCAGAAAGCGCTTGCAAAGTTGTCACAACGACTTTATTTATTTGATATCCTTCTTTTCGTAAGGCTTCAATTGGAGTCATATAACTTTGAATAGAACAATTTGGTTTTGTAACAACAAATCCTCTGTTAAAACCTCTATTTCTTCTTTGTATATCTATTAATCTTATGTGGTCATAATTAATTTCAGGAATAATCATCGGCACATCTTCTGTCCAGCGGTGAGCAGAATTATTAGAAATGACTGGAAAACCTAATTTTGCATAAGTCATCTCAGCTGCTTTTATTTCATCTTTACTTCCTTCATAGGAAGAAAAAAGAATATCACACTTTCCGAGAGCTTCTTCTGGTTTTGTAGCATCTCCAACGACCAAGCTTTCAATATTCTCGGGAATTGCCCTGTCCATAAACCATTTCCCTCTAACAGCTTCACCATATTTTTTTCCTGCACTCTTAGGAGAAGCAGCAACATAGCTAACCTCAAACCACGGATGATTTTCTAAAAGCAATAAATAATTTTGTCCTACCGCACCAGTTGCTCCTAAAACTCCTGCTTTTATTTTTTTCATAAAAAACTATCATAAAAAATATTAAAAAGTTTATTCTCTAAAAAATATCTTTTAGTTTTTTTAACATCTCCGAACAACTAGAAAAAACCCTTTCAAAAAATTTTATGTCCTCGTCGCTAATTTTTTCTTGCTCTAGAAGAATTTTTAATACATCTCTATCAATTATGCTTATTTTGTCTGCTATTTGCATTATTTCACCATAAATTGTTTTTGGGTTCGCGTTTGTTCCGTGATTTAAAATTGCATCTTTAATTTCTTCGTCAATTTCAATTTTTTCATTTTCTAAAATTTCAAGAGATTTCTCAGCATGATTTTCTGCTCCTAAAAAATACCCAATGTCATGAACCCAAGCAGAAACAACGAGCTTTTTTTCATCTAATTTAAATTTTTTAGTCAAAAGACCAACACAAAAAACAACTCTTTCAGTATGAGAAAAAAGAAATTTTCCGTCTTTTGTTTTTTCATTAAGCAAATATTTTTTCGCTAGCTTTTTAGCCAAGTTTTCAGTTAGTTTCATATAAAAAAAGAAATATCTTATTATTTTAAACTTTTCTATCTTAAATAACAAAATCTTATATAGGAGCCATTATTAAATACTCTATGGATGGAGAAATAAAAAAAGGCATGAAAGTTGAAATTCTCACCATTAAAGGTAAAAAGAATGTTGTTGGAATTGTTGAAGATTTGGGAATAAAGACAGAAGGAAAACAATTGTTAGTTAGGTTAAAATCAGGAGAAATAGGAAGAGTCCAAAAAATTATTGACGAAAAACAAAGAACAGAAGTGGAAGAACTTTTAAAAAAGGGCGAAAGCCAAAAAATCGAGTTTAAGTCCGAAGCTTTATGGAGCCTAAATTATACTACGCACCAAATAAATGAGAGCAAGTCCTATGAGCTTCATGCATACAAGCAAAAGGCTTCAAAAGTAATAATAGCAAAATCAATAGCTGCTTTAATGAACAGTTATGGCGGAATTTTAGTTTTAGGTGTAAAAGAAAAAAAAGAGAACTCTAATTACGAAATTATTGGAATAGAAAAAGATTTAGAGAAGTTAAAAGAACAAAAAAAGGATTTTTCCTTAGATGGTTATAAAAGAATGATTATCGACGACATAATTAGGCCTTATTTTCCCGCAAAAATCTATAATAAGATTAACTATTTTTTGGAGTTTAAGTTTGAGAATTTTGAAGGAAAAAATGTTTGTTTAATAAAAGTTAATCCTTCAGAATTTCCGGTTTTTTTATCTTTGGAAGGAAGGAAGATTTTTATGATAAGAACAGAAACACAAACAAGGCAAATTCAAGACGAAGAATTAGTAGAATATTGTATGGAAAGATTTAAGTAACTTTTTAGTAGTAACATATAGAAAGATTTATAAATTTGATATTGCTTATTGTTTTATGGTAAATTAAAAAGGAATTATTGCATCAGCAATGCTTTTTTAGCTCTGCTTTTTCTAACGAAGTTTATCTAAGTGACAACCACCGGGATTGGCATAATGGAAGGGAAAAATTAACTGAGCTTAGAGAGACGGAACCTTCTTTTGTTTCTGATTTAGAAAAAAAATGTTTTTTCCTTATCAATTGATTATTGTAATACTGAAAAAAGTAAAAGGAAAATTCCAAGATATAATTCCACAGAGAATAATCCAGAACTTTATGCTAATCTATTAAGAACTTGCGGTTTTTTCTCGCAGGAGGCTGTAGTTTTGTCAGGAAATTTAGCTTGCAAAAATCCTTCACAAATAAAATATGAAAATTTAGAAAGTTTTATTGAAGATCAAGCATTGAAATTATCAGAAAATAAAGAACTTTTAAGTTATCTTAAAAAAAGAGATATTAATGAGGTTGATTGTAGGGCTCTTTCAACAATTGCTTGTGCTTTGTATCTAAATATGAAGGATAGATCAAGAGATATTCTCTTATTACAGGATTGTTTTTTGACAAAGATCTTGCTCCAGAGGGTGAAGGGCATATGTGGGTCGTTGTCGATGGAAAAATAGTGGATCCAGCATTAGCACCACTAAAAGACAGGCAAAGTTATTATGTCCCTCTTGTTGGAGTTAGCTTTAAGAATTCGGGGAAAAAATTATTTTAAAACCAAAATTATACACTCTCCCCAAAGAATTCTAAAAAAATAAAAAAGAGGAAAAAAATAAAAAATCCTCTTAATTTTTTGCGTGACTAAATAAGGCCTTAAAAGCAACTACTGCAGCTGCTGGTGCAACGAAAGCATTAACTAAAAAGAAGAATACTGCAAGACCTTCGCCAATACCAGGTATTCCTCTAGATATTGCTCCGAGAGAAGCAAAAGTTAACATAAATGCTACAGCAGCCAACAAAAAAGAGTTGACTTCTTTTTCTGTTATGTTAAAAAGGCCAACAATCAAGCCTAAAACCAATAATAGATAAATTGGCCAGCTTTGTTCTAGTCCGACAAAAGATATTATTACTGCGATGACAAGACCAACAACAAAAGCCCATCCACCTATTGTTTTTCCTGCAATTTCTTTTTTGCCGGCACTATCTACTGCTTTTTGTATGTTTTTTACAACCATTTTAACCTCTTATTTAATTAACCATTCATAGAAAACAAGATTTATAAAATTTGCCAAACGCCCCAGCCGGGAATTGAACCCGGGTCTCAAGCGCGACAGGCTTGCGTACTAGCCGTTATACTACTGAGGCTAAAACTAATGAGAAAAAAAAGATTTTTAAATTTAATTATCTAGAACCAAGAATTCTCCAGCTTTTTACTCCAGATGGGGCTCTTGCAACAGCAAATTTTCTTCCAGATCTTATCTTATAAGAATATTTATTTGTACTAAAAGATCTTTTTCTTTTTAGGTCATAAAACTTTAATTTTTTCTTTTTTAATTTTCTTTTTTTTTGAGAGCTTATTTATTTTTTCCTCTATTTTTTTAAGTTCATTTACTTTTTCAGATAGGGTCTTTTCAGCTAAATAAATTTTTTCTCTTAAGTTGTTTATATCTCTTCTTAAAAAGTTGAAGCTTTTAATCGTCTTTATTTCTACAATGTTTAGATAGTTGTTTTGCATAAATTCTAGAAATATTTCTAGTTTATAAATCTTTTCTTTTTTGTAACTTTATAATTACAACAAAAATTAGTTTTTCAGTTCTTCTTTTTCTAATAAATGTTCCTGCTCTTCTTCGTATTTTTCTAGCTTAATGAAAATTTCTTCAAAATGATAATACTGCTTAAAATAAAGTTTTCCGTGATTTGCCAACTGAAGAAAAGGAAGAAACAGCGATTTTTTTTCTTCTTTTGTTGGCGCGAGTTCAGAAAAAGTTATTTCTTCTTTTTTAAGTTCTTCAAAATGTTTTTCCAATTCTTTCACAATAAAAGAAATTCTTTCCTTTAGAGGAATTCTGTTGTCCTTCGGCATAAAGAGTTTAGAAATGTTCTCGGCATGTTTCTTTCCTACTATTTTTTTTATTCTTCTAGTTTCAGTTTCAATTGCTTTATTTAGAGCCCTCATTAATTCATCTAAACTAACTTTTTTTTGTCTAGGCAAGGGAGTTCTTGGTATTAAGATGGGGAATTCTTCTTCTATTATTTCAATTTCTTTGGTTATTTTCTTTTCTTCTTTCTTTCCGTATAGCATTTCATCAATTTCTCTAATGATATTGCTGTTTAGAATTTCTGATTTCATTTTTAGCAAAATCGCGCAAGCAAGAAGCATTTTAGAAGAAATAAAAAAGTTCGCTTCTTCCATTTTTTGTATTGTTTCCAGATATCTCTGTGCCAAAAGAGAGATATTTATATCCCAAGGGTCCAATCTTTCAGTTTTTATAAGCTCGTAAATAAGCGATTGCCATCCTAGATCATCTTTTGTTAAAATCTCATAAAACTGTTCAGAATTAATTTTTTCCTCTTTTTCCATAAATTTTATTATTTTTTTAGATTAAAAAGTTTATCTTTAACAAAAAATATATAAATATCTCGATTTTTTTAAGATAATGGAAGAAAAAGAGAGGAAAATGTTGGAGTTTTTGAAGAAGGTTTCTCCTGGAATGCCTCTAAGAAATGTAATAGATGATATAATAAGATCTGATATGGGGGCGTTGATTGTTTTTGATTCTCCAAAGATTACTGAGTGTATTGAAGGTGGATTTAGAGTTAATTGCAGGTTCACTCCCCAAAGATTATTTGAACTTTGCAAAATGGATGGTGCTGTTGTAATATCTCAGGATATGAAAAGAATTTTCTATGGAAATGTTTTATTGACTCCTTCAACATCAGTTTCATCTAACGAAACAGGTACTAGGCACAAGGCAGCAGATAAAACTTCTAAGCAAGCCGAGACCTTTGTTATAGCTGTTTCAGAAAGAAGAAAAAAAACAACAATTTACTTTAATGGCTTAAAGTATAGTTTAAGGAATTTAGAAGATTTGTTAAGAGTTCTTTCTAACAACCTTCAGATAATAGAAAAGCAAAGAGAACAATTCGACGAGCTTATATCAAAACTTAATATTCTTGAATTGTCCGGCCTGGTTACTGTTAGCGATGTTTGTCGTTTATTACAGAAAAGCGAGAGCATACTTAAGATAGCTCAGATTATGAGAAAAGATCTTATAGAAGCTGGAAAGGAGGGAAATATTATCAGTTTAAGATTTAGAGAATTAACAAAAAATGTTGAGAAAATAGAAGAAGATATCTTAAGAGATTATTCTGAAAAACCATTAAAGAGGTCAAAAAAAATTCTTGACAGTTTAACCTTAGAAGGGCTTTCGGATATTTCTTCTATTGCGAGAGTTATATTTGATTTTGACTTAACAAAGAACATATCTCCAAAAGGTATTAGGTTTTTGGAAAAAGTTGGTCTAGGAAAAAAAGATATCTCCTTACTTCTTTCAAAATTTAATTCCTTAGATCAAATAATAAACTCCGACCAAACCTTATTAGAAGAAATCTTAAAAGGAAGAGCATCTCAGATTAAAGAGAATATTTATAAATTAAGAGAAGAAATTTTAGAAGGAAAGGTTGTTATATGATTTCTCAAAAAATCCTGGTTCAGCTAAAAAAATTATTGGAAAGTTCAACAAACCCTTTATTTTTGTTTGATAACGACCCTGATGGAATTTGTTCTACTGCTATTCTCTTAAGGAACATAAAAAAAGGGAAAGGGCTTGTTTTGAAGTCAATTGACAAAATAAGTGAGAAATTTCAAAAAAAAATATTATCAAATTATCCGAGTGATGTGTTTATTATAGACAAACCTATAAAAGACGAGGATTTCTTTTATAAGCTCTCGTCAAAAAGTATAAATGTTATATGCATAGATCACCATGAACAAAAAGAAATTGCTTATTGTTTATATTTTAATAGTTATCCTTCTTCTGAGCCTACAAGTTACATAACTCAAAAAGTTTTTGATTCTGAAGAAACAAGATTCCTTTCTTTAATCGGATGCATTTCTGATTTTTATATACCGGATTTTTTTGAAGACGAAGCAAAAAAATACGTGGAGTTATTTCCTGCTAAAAAAGATATTTTTGATATTTTATATTCTTCTGATTTCGGAAAATGTATTCAAATTCTTTCTCTTTCTTTAATGAATAGCGATGCAAACATATCAAAAATTTTAGATGTTTTAGTTAAAATAAAATCTCCATATGACCTTCTTATTGAAAGCAAGGAAAATTCTTTTATGCATGATAAGTACAACGAGCTTAAAAAATTTATTGACACAGCCCTAAGCAAAACTCATGTTTTTGAGAGATTAGTTTATTTAGAATCTTCTGGAAAGCATAGTTTATCTTCTGAAATTGCTAACAGATTGCTTTTTTTGTACAGAGATAAGTTCGTAATTGTTTGCTGTAAAAAAGAAGGGTTTGTTAATGTTTCTTTAAGAGGAGAAAATGCGAAAAAATTTGTTGAGAAAGTTATAAAAAAAATAGAGAACTCAATTGGAGGTGGGCATGAAAAAGCCTGTGGATTAAGATTTCCAATTTCCAGTTATGATACTTTTAAAAAAATTGTTTCAGATAATTTTTCAATCTCTTTTTAGCGAGAAAGAATCTTTTAAATTGTTATCTTCAACTTTTATGATATCTCCTTGAGGACTTATATCGACTTTTTTCAGTTTTAGGTCCTCATAAAAAATTCTTATCTTCCAGCCGTCCGCTACTAAAAAACATATTGCTTTTAAGGGTTTTTTTTCTTTTGAAATACTCTCAACTTTTTCCCATAAATCTTCTATATCTATTTTTAGCTTGTCAAGTGAAAGAGGTTTTTCATTTATTTCTTTTTCTTCTAACTCTTTGATTTCAAAAAAAGGATAATCGGAAGAGAAAAACTTCTTTTTTAGTGGAGAATAAAAGTTAAAAGTTATTTTGTCGCTTTCCTTTTCATTTTTAGAAAGAAAACAAAAAACAGAAATTAAAAAAAGATCTTTGTCTAAATTTTTTAAATTCCTGAAAAAATCTTTGTTTTCTAATCTTTTGTGGAGTTCTTTCAGTTTCATAGAAGAATGTTAATAACCTTATTAATAAATTTATTCTTTTTCAAAGAAGGCCTTTGCAACCAATAAAGGAAAAACGAGAGTTGCGTCTGCAAAAATTTTAATTGATTCGCCTTTTGTTGATATCTTTCCCCAAGAAACTGCCTCGTCTGGTCTAGCTCCTGAATCAGAGCAATCAAACTCTTGTTGAGAATTTATATAGACTGCATAGTCAGAACCATTTCTGTATAGGTTGCAATTGCATATAGAATGCTTTACAACGCCACCACCTATAATGATTATGCCTGTCTTTTTCTTTCCTATTGATGAATTGTTAAATTCTTCTGTATCTCTAACTATATCAAAAGAAAAGTTTTTATTTTTGTAATTCTTATAAAAGTAGATTATATCGCCTAAACTACCATCCATTATAGTAGGGCAATATACTTTAATATTGTTTTTGTATGCCAAATAATAAACGGAATCTTCATTTTTTATTTCCTTTGCTAAAAGAAGAATAAGATCTGAAGGAGTTTTTATTTCTTTTTCATATTTTTCTATAACAGAAAAGACGAATTTTTCAAATTTTTCGTATAGTTCGTTAGGAATCAAAATATTGCCTGCTCTGTTTATCCCTTTTTTTCTTAGTTCTTTTCCATCTAAATTAAACTCTCCCAACTTAAAATCACCAAAGCATTTAATAAAATCCTCTTCAATACCCCCTGCCGTTGTTACTAAATAATCTACGAATTTATTTTTCACTAATGACTTTATCGTCTCCCGAATACCGGTTGTTATCATATTTGAGGTGTATCCGAGATAAATAAATGCTTTTTCTTCTTTCATTTTTTTTAGAATTTCTACTGCTTTGGCAAAATTTGTTGCTTGACCACCCGTAGTTAAGTAAGAATCAAGAATTTTTGAATAGTTTATTTCTCCATTAAGATCGTAACCTCTTATCGATATTCCATCTATTTTTTTGCTTTTTTTGAAGATGTTTTTAAAAGCAGTTTGTGTTTTTTTCATAAAAAAAGAGAGAAAAAAAGGTTTTAAATTATTTACTATTAACTAAAACTTTCTCCTCCGAAAAAATAAAATCTTTGACGATAGATTACCGGAACAATTCTTTCATCTACAAAAACACATAATGGGACAAGCTTTTTTTTCTCTATCTCTCCCAAAAGAATATCTGGCCAGAGGTATGGGACTCTTTTTGCATAGTCTGCACTAACACATAATTTTCTTAGCCCTTCTTCTAAAAAAGAGTATCCAAAGTAATATTTTTTACCTTTAGCTATAAGAATTTTTTCTTTTTGTGTTTGTAGAGAAATTGCTTTACTATTCATATCAAAGATATTCAAAGGCAGTCCGTTTTCATTAAAACAATCTGTAATTATACTCATGAATTCTTTTGCAGGCCTATAAAGAGGGTAGTTTTCTAGCAATTTTGCCGCGTCTCTAACTTTTTCTATTCCTTTAATTTCAGGAACCACCTCTACTATTTCGATTAAGGTTTTTTTTCCCATTTCCTTCTTTGTTTTTTAATTCTGTTTTAATTTTTAGCTCAGTCTCAAACATTCTTCTTCTTTTTTCATCGATAAATTCTAAAATTGCTTTTGCCTTTTCAGGGCTTTCTCTAACCATGTTTAAGACAAAAAGAATTTTTCTTATAATATCATCATAAGTTTCTCTTTTATGTTCCCTGAGCTTTTCTAATCTTTCTTTTGTTTCTTTTTCTAGTTTTAAGGTCGTTGTTTTTTTAGTCATTTTTACTCCTTCTTGTTAATAATAACCTTTATACTACATTATACCGCAGTATACCTTTTTAAATTTTTCGCCATTTCATAGTTACGACAAAATCGTAAAATTTAAAAAGGAGGTTTGTTTTAGTATTTGAACTAAATTAGGTAAAATAAAAAAATGAAAGCAAAACAAACTTTGTTCCCTTTGGCGCTTATCTTGGCAGTTTTTGCCTTGACAAGTGTTATAGCAGCAGACATAGCTAGCGATGTAAGTGTTTACTTTAAGGATTTGCATTTGCAAACATCTTATAACAACACTGTTGGTTATGTAGGGGAAACTGTTCCAGTAAGAGTTGTATTTAGAGCTGCAACAGATGCAAAGGATGCTAGAATAAGAGTATGGCTTGGTGGAAGCGAGGAAATAAGTGCTTCTACAAGAAGGCTCTCTCTTATAAAAGATCTTGTTTATACAGAGATCTTAAATTTAAGATTGCCTTCAAGATTAGAAACGACAAATGAGCCGTACACTCTAAGAGTAACAATAGAGGACTCTGTAAACGAAACAATAAGAACATATCCTATATGGATACAAAGAGAAGCATATGAACTAAGAGTTCTTTCTGTTGACAGCAATCAAATAGTAGAAGCTGGAAATGTTCTTCCCGTTATGGTTGTAGTTAAGAATACTGGATTCGAAGATGCAGAAGATGTTTATGTAACAGTTTCTATACCTGAAATTGGTGCCTATGCGAAGGCATATCTTAGTGATTTGGTAGCAGTAGAATGCCAAAACATAAACTGCGACAGAGATGACGCAACTTCAAAAGTATTGAATTTACAAGTACCTGAAAACGCAAGAGCTGGTGTTTACGAAATGATAATAACAGTATACAACTATGACTCTAGAAAAGTTGAAAAAAGATTGGTAGAAGTAAGAGCACCAAAATCTACCTTGACTCTTTTGTCAACGGTTTCTAGCCAAGATATTGCAATAGGAGAAACAAAGAACTACGAGCTTGTTTTAGTCAATGCAGAAGACAGAATAAAAGTTTTTCAGATAACAACATCTTCTGATTCTGCTTTGGAAGTTTCGGCTCCTTCAGTGGTTACTGTTGGACCCCAAACAGCTCAAACAGTTAAAATATCTGTAAGAGCTAAAGACAGGGCAGAAGAAGGAAGATATGTTTTCAGTGTGAATGTGGATGGAAAACAAACAACCTATACTGCAAATGTTACAAGAACTAGCGGTCTATCAAACAGATGGGCTCTCGCTCTAACAGTAGTTCTTGTAGTTATTTTTGTCGCTCTGCTCGTTGTTCTTTTAGTTCTTTTGTTCAAAAGGGACGAAAAGAAAGTTGAAGAAATAGAAACAAGCTATTATTAAGAGGATTTTTTATTTTTTTCCTCTTTTTTATTTTTTTAGAATTTTTGACTAACAATTTTTGAGATTCCTTCTTGCATGGACACTCCATATAGAATAGGCGCGTTTTCTATTAGTGCATCGTTGTGGGTTATTATTATGTATTGCCCTGAAACCATATATCTTTTTATTAAAGATGCAAGAAGTTCAGAATTATGTTTATCTAGGGGGGCATCAATTTCATCAAATATGTAAAAACAATAAGGTTTGTATTCCTGTATGGCAAATATTAGTGATAATGCCACAAGAGCTTTTTCACCGCCGGACAAAGAAGAAATATCAAAGTATTTTCCCTTGGCTACTCTTAGTATTATATCCAATCCATCAGCAAAAGGGTCTTCTTTATTTTTTAAATCTAAGAATATTTCCCCCTTCGTGCTTAATTGCGAGAAGTTCCTAGAAAAAAGAGCATTTATCTGTTCTAGTGTCTTTAAAAATGTTTTTTTCTTTTTTTTGTCTATTTCAGCTATAACTTCAAGTATCTTTTCTTTTTCTTTTAAAATTGTGTTTACTTTTTCTTGAATTTGTTCGCAAGCAGCCTTTACTTCTTCATAAACTTCAAGGGCTTTCATATTTATAGAGCCAAAGTTTCTTATTTTTTCTTGTAAATAAAAAAGATTTTTTTGTAGAGTTTCTTTCGAGCCCTGTATTAATTCTACATTATTATATAAAGAGTATTCTTCTCTGAAATTTTCCAGTTTTGCTTTTAATTCTGCCTCTTTTAGTTTTGTTAAATTATTTTTTTCTTCTACTTCACGAATTTCTTGTTGGATTCCTACGAGGCTTGTTTCAAATGCTTTTTGTTTATCTGCAACTTTGTTTCTTTCTAAATATAAAACATTGAATCTTTCATAAACTTCTCTCTCTTTTTCTTCCTTTTTTTTCAGTTCTTTTTCTTTTTCCTCTAATTTTTGATTTATTCTTGACAGCTCTATTTTTGTTTCTTGATTGTCTATTTCTATATTTGAAATTTCCATTTTTATTCTTTCAATTTCTCTTTTCTTTTCTATTGAAGAAGAATCGACATCAATTTCATCAAAAGAGATTTCTTTTAATCTAAACTTTGTTTCTTCATATTTTTCTTCTATGTCTTCTAATTTTTTGTAGGCAGCAAGAGTTTTAGACAACTTTTTTTCTATTTCATCAAGAGCTTTTTTTGTTTCTTCTTCTTCTAAAAAGAGATATTTTATTCTTTCTTTTTTCTCTTCGCTATACTTTATTTTGTTTTCTTCTATTTCAATCTCTTTAAGAATTCTATCTTTTTCTTCAATTAATTTTTTATTTTCATTTAATTCTTTTATGAGATTTTTTTTGAAGCTTGTATTCTCTTCTAATTTTTTTTCGCAAGAAAGAATATTCTCTCTTGATTCCGCACTTACTTGGTCTTTATGTTCTTCTGTTATTTTGCTTTTACATAGGGGACAAATCTCCAATGAAAAAATATCTTCTAGGAGTTTTTTTTCTTTTTTTATTGTTTGCTCTAAAACTGCGTCTTCTTTCTCTAGAAGGATTATTTTCTTTTCTATTTCTTCAATTTCATTTTTTTTATTAATTAATGAGGAAATTATCTCCTTTTTTGTTTTTTCCACATCTTCTAAAGATTTGCAATGTTTTAATTCTAAGAAAATTTTATTTAAGTAATCATTAAGGGTTTTTTGTTCTTGTTCAATTTGACTTAATCTTCTTCTTCCTTCTTCTTTTTTACTTTCTAGAAGTGATAGTTCGTTTTTTAGAATGTAATACTCTCTTCTTTCTTTTTCCAAAGTTAACAATAATTTTTCAATTTCTTCTTTTTTTTCTTTTTGTTTTTTAATTTCCGGGCTTTTTTCCACGATTAAAGAAATCTCTTTTTTTAGTGATTCCAAGCGATTATTTAAGTTCAAAATTTTTTGTTCGTTCTGTTCAATTCTTTTTTGATAATTTTCTTTTCTGACATTTAAGCCCGCAATTTCAGCTTTTAGGTCAGATATCTCTCTATGGAGTATCTCTTGTTCACCACTTGTTTTTTCTTCTATTTCTTTTGTAATAGATTTTATTTTTTCTTCGCAAAAAGATATTTCTAATTTTATTTGATTATTTTTTTCTTTTAATAAAAGAATCTTCTTCTGATTTTTTTCTTTTTCTTCTTCTATTTCTCCTAACTCTTTTTCTTTCTCAGATATATCCTTGAACAAAATTGTTGCTTTATGCTTTTTTATGTTTTCTTCTATTTTTTTAAATTCTAACGCGTTTTTCCTTTCTTCTTCTAAGTTTTTAAGGTAATTTATTTTTTCCTTGAGAATTGCGTTTGTTTCTTTAAGCTGCTCTTCAACTTTCTCTAATTCTTTTAATGATTTTTCTTTTCTTATCTCGTAAAAAGAGATACCTGCAACTTCTTCTATGATTTTTCTTCTTTCTTCCGCGGAGGTTTTTATTAAAGAATCTATTTCTCCTTGAAGAACAATATTAAAACCATCTGGATCTATACCTGCTCTTGCTAGAACTTCTAGAATTTCTTGTCTTGTTTTTGTTTCCCCATTAAGTTTATACAAAGATAATCCATTTTTTTTAACGATTCTTTTTATTGATACTTCTTCTTTATTCGTTAGAAAAAGATTTTCTTTATCTTCAAATATTATTTCCACAGATGCCTCTTCTGCAGCCTTATAGTTTTTTGTCCCACCAAATATGAAACTAGTTAAGTTTTCTGCTCTCATAGATTTTTTACTCATTCTTCCTAAAGCAAAACAAATTGCATCAGCTATGTTACTTTTACCAGAACCGTTCGGTCCAATTATAACATTCATAGAATTTTCAAATAAAATTTCCGTTCTTCTTGCAAAACTCTTAAAACCATGCAACACCAACTTTTTTATGTAAACCATAATAACCAAAGGTTAAATAGGTTTTTAAGCATATTTAAAACAATTTTTTTTGCTCTTCTGCTATGTTTAATCGTTTTATGCTCTCCCAAGAAAATCTTATAATTTTTTTGAATTTTTCATTATTAAAATTTTTCTTTATAAATTCTATTGTTTTAGGATCGCTTGGATATCCAGAACCAAAATCTGTTTCTAACTCTCTTTTTATTCTTTCTATCTCTTCTTCTCTTTTTTCTTTTGCTATTATCGAAGCGGCAGAAACAACAGGATAGATAATGTCTGCTTTATGTTCTATAAAAAGTTCAAGGTCTTTTCTGATTAGTAAAGATTTCAATAAATCGCCCCATTTTTTTTTGTTATTTGAAGGGCAATCTACAAAAACTTTTATTTTTTCTTTTTTTTCTAAAGAAAGTTTGTTTATTATTACAGCCATTCTTTCTGCTTCTAAAGTGTTTAAGTTATTGCAAGAGTCAATTTCTTCTGGAGAGATTATTT
Organism: Candidatus Pacearchaeota archaeon; assembly: GCA_038885615.1. Classification (GTDB taxonomy): domain Archaea; phylum Nanobdellota; class Nanobdellia; order Pacearchaeales; family GW2011-AR1; genus CAKZRD01. The sequence goes on along the minus strand of JAVZZP010000001.1, from coordinate 1,807 downwards.
GTAAGAAATATTCAACTTTGTTTTCTAGAATTTCTCTTATTTTTTTTCTCGTAGAAGGAAAAATCTGCTTTGAATCTTTGACTCCTACTTTTTTTAAAAAATCTTCTTTTTTTTCTTCTATTAAGACACCTGCTAAAACCATCGGGCCTATTACCGGACCCCTACCAGCATCATCAACACCTATAAGATATGTCATAAAAGAACAAAGAAAAAAAGCTTTAAATATCTTTTATTCTTCTTCTTTTAATGAGAAAGTGCTTATTTTTGTTTATACTTTTATTAGCAGGTCTTTCTTATGTAAGTTCTTTTAATTACAGAGAGATAAATAGGCAAATAGATGATAAGATTTATTTTGAGATTTTTGAAGAGGAAATTTTAGTGGATAAGGGTTTTTTTGACATAACTTCATCAAAAGAAGGTTTTTTCTTTCTTAAAAAGGTTAAGTTTAATGATAATTATGATTATGCGGAGGTATGGCTCATTTTAGATTATGGATATTTCTTATCAGACTTTGGCATAAATCCATCAAATTACGAACTTTCTACAGATGGGCGCCTAATAAAAGTTAAGTGGGTTTTTGAAAACATAAAGAAAGGTGAGGAAAAAACTTTTTTTGCTATATTAGAAAGAACAAAAGAAGAAAATGACTTTCCTTATATTTTAATCTCTATTTTCTTTTTGCTTTTTTTAATCGCGGTCATATCTGCTTATTTAATCTACAAAAATAGAAAGAAAGATCTCAAGATATTCTTGCTCGACGAGGAAAAAAGAATAATAGATTTTTTAAAAAAATGTGATAGGAATGAGTGTTGGCAGAAAAACATTCAGAAAGAGCTTAATTTTTCTAAGGCAAAGCTTTCTCGTTTAATTAGAAATCTAGAAGCAAGAGGCATAATAAAAAAAATACCCTTTGGAAATACTAATAAAATTGTTCTAAAATAGTTTCATCTTGTTTCAAGATTGTTTCAGGGATATTTTAAATAAGGTTTTTTGTTATAAAAATTAACTAAATTTTAGAAAAAATGAAAGGAGGTCAAAATGAAAAAAACAATATTAATAGCAAGTTTGTTTATTTTAGTTAGCACTCTCTCATTGATAGCAGCAGAGGAGTTCGTAAGCTCTCAAGAGATTTTGTTAAGACCGGCTGTTGATCCTGCTGTCGTAAGTGAAGCAGAAAACTCTTTAAATGAAGATGTTAGCGGATTTGATTTGTTTAAAGAAAGATTAGCATTAAGATTCACCTTTAACAAGGAAAAAAGAGCAGAAAGAGAGCTTAAATTAGCAGGAATGCTTCTTAACAGAGCGAGAATTGCAGCGAGAAACAATAACACAAAAGCAATGGAAAAAGCAATTGAAGAACACAATCGTTTAATGGAAAGGGTAAAGCAAAGAGTTGAAGAATCAAATAGAAAAAATATGTCTTCTGAAAAGCTTGAGGGATTAGACAGGGCCATCCAAGTACATGAGATTAAGATAGAAAGATTTACTCAGAGACTACAAAACGAAAATCTTTCAGAGAAACAAAAAGAAAATATAGAAAAAATGTTGAACAACTCGCAGAAATCAATAGAGGTTTTAAACCAACTTAGGGAATTGAGAGAGGAGAGAAAAGAAATAAGAGAAAGCTTTAGGAATAACTTATCTGAAGAAAAAGCAAGAATAAAATCTGAAATTGAAGCAGAAAAAGAAAGACTTAGGGAAAGAATAAGAAGTAACTTATCCCAAGAAGAGGCCAGAGAATAAATTATACGGCAAGTAGAGTTAGAAAGAGAGATAATTAGAGAAAGAGTTGGAAGATCTTAAGAAA